>VFZQ01000526.1 GCA_016871135.1 Acidobacteriota bacterium
CTTCGCGCCGCGCGCGACAAAGGCCTGATCTCCGATATCGTGTTGACCTCGCTCGACTCCAACATCCAACAACTCGTCGACTATCTCGGCGGCTGCGAGCGCATTCGAAAAACGCCGATGCCCTTCGCCTACGCCGTGCATCTCCGCCGCGCGTTGGTGATCTACTGTTTCTCTCTCCCGTTCGCGCTCGTTGAAACGTACGGGTGGACCACAGTCGTCGATGTGCTTCTCCTCGCCTACACATTCTTCGGCATCGAAGAAATCGGGGTCGAAATCGAAGGCCCCTTCGGTCACGATGACAATGATCTCCCGCTCGAAGACATCTGCGAGACCATCCACAAGAACCTCTACGCCATGGCCGGCATTGAGAGGCTTGAACGCGAGAAGTTGCCCGAAGGCCTATAAGAATGTACCCCAACCTGCGCTGGCTGATGATCGGGCTCGTGTTCCTCGCGACGCTTATCAACTTCATCGACCGCCAGACCGTGTCGACGCTCGCGCCGATTATCACGAAAGAGCTCAACCTCTCCAACCAGCAGTACGCCGGCATCGCGTCGTGGTTTCTCGTTGCCTATTCGATGAGCCACGCACTCTCGGGCCGGGTCTATGACCGCATCGGCTTGAAACGCGGCTTCTCGCTGTCGATCACGCTCTGGTCGATCGCCGCGATGGCTCACGCCACCGCGCGCTCGGCCGGCGCTCTCAGCGCGTTTCGATTCCTGCTCGGCCTCGGCGAAGCGGGGAATTGGCCCGGCGCGGCGAAAGTCTGCACCGATTGGTTTCCAGTCAAGGAGCGCGCGTTCGCGATGTCGATATTCAATAGCGGCGCGGCTCTCGGCAACGTTATCGCCGCGCCGATCATCGTGTTCTTGCAACATAGCTACGGCTGGCAGGCGACCTTTCTCATCACGGGATCGCTCGGCTTCATCTGGCTTGCGCTCTGGCTGTGGCTCTATCAACCGCCCCGCGAACATCGCTGGCTGACACTGGCGCAACGCGAAGTCTTCGAGGCGCCCTCGCCCGCCGAAAAGACGCCGTGGTCGAAGCTCATCGAACAGCGTCCCGTGTGGGGCATCGTGCTCGCACGCTTCTTCACCGATCCGGTCTGGTGGCTCTATCTCAACTGGTTGCCGCTGTACCTCAACCGCGTCCATGGCCTCGATTTGAAGTCGATCGCCGCCGCCACAGTTGTGCCCTTTCTTGTTTCGGACGTCGGTAGCCTCGCCGGCGGCGGCTTCGCGGCGTTGCTGATCGGCCGAGGGTGGTCGGTCGACAAAACCCGCAAGACTCTGATCGTAGTCGGCGCCGTCTTCATGGCGGCGGGCGTTGGCGTGGTTACCGCGCACAACGTTTACCAGGCGCTCGCGTGGATTTCCGCCGCAACATTCGGATTTCAGTTTTGGGTTAATAACGTGCAGACGCTTCCTTCCGACTACTTCGCGTCTGAGTCGGTCGGCAGCGTCGCTGGCATGGGCGGGCTCGGCGCGGGTGTCGGCGCGCTGCTATTCACGCTGTCCACCGGCTGGCTGGTTGACAACTTCGGCTACACGCCTGTCCTGGTTATCACCGCCGTGCTTCCAATCATCGGCACGGCACTATTATTCCTCCTCGGCGGCCGTGTCCACCGCCTCCCGAGTCCAATGTCGTAGCCGTGGATACTCACCCTTAACGGCCAGACCGCGCCATTCAAGCATAGGCACGCCGATGTATCGGCCCGCGCGGAAGTTCTCGAGAAGTTCCGACGCCCAGCCCTTGTACCCATCGGGATGGAAAACGACGGCCGGGTCGATTCCCAAGTGCACTGCGGCTGCGAAAGACCATGCAATTGCGCCCATCTCTTCGCCTCCTTCGCCGTCAGGCGTTCCCCGCTTGGAGGGCTCTTGCAACGCCAAATGCCCCGCTTCATGCAAAAGATCGCCTGCGTACTTCCATCGCTCGATATCGACGAGGATCGTTCCGCCGTCGATCCGCAAACCCGGCACGAACCCATCCGGCACTTCGGCGAAAACCACGCCGATTCCGATCGAGCGCACAAACGTGATCATCGCTTCTTGCCGCGGTGTAACCATTTGTTTCAAGATACAGGAAAGCGCATATGGCCCCCGCCGTCTTCATCCTGCTGCTCGCCGCCGATGTCTTCCCGCATCAGACACATGGCAAGCTCAACCTGAAGTGCACTTTTTGCCACACCGGCGCGGAGACGAAAACCAACTCCGGCATCCCGGAGTGGAAGACCTGCAAAACCTGTCACGTCGATAAGGCCGAACTCACGCTAACGGCCAACCGCCGCTACAAACTCGCCGACTGGGTCTTCTTCAGCCACGCGCGCCACGCTGCCGCGAAAGTCGAATGCGCGACCTGTCACGGAGACGTGAAGACCGCCTCGATGCCCGACAAGCGCGCTGTCACCAGCATGAACGCCTGCGTGACCTGCCATCGCGAATCCAAGGCGACGCTTGTCTGCAACTCCTGCCACGAACTAGCTCAATGATTGCAGCGCCGTGACAATCGCCGCCGAGTAGACATCATCGGCCGAACAACCGCGCGACAAGTCGTTGATCGGTCTCACCAGCCCCTGCAAGACTGGCCCATACGCCGCCGCGCCGCCCAGTCGCTCGACGAGCTTGTAGCCGATGTTGCCAGACGCCAGATCGGGAAAGATCAGCACGTTCGCCCGCCCGGCCACGCTCGAACCTTTCGCCTTCGACGCCCCCACGCTGGCAATCAACGCCGCATCGGCCTGCATCTCGCCGTCGATGTCTAACCGCGGCGCACGCTCCCGAGCGATCTTTACCGCTTCTTGCACCTTTTCGACGAACGGATGCTCCGCGCTGCCTTTGGTAGAAAACGACAACATCGCCACCGATGGCGCCGCGCCCGTGATCGCCTCAAACGTAGCGGCACTGGCAATGGCGATCTCGGCAAGCTGCACCGCATTCGGATCGGCCACGATCGCACAATCGGCAAAAGCCAGCACGCCCTGCGCGCCGAACGCTGTATCGTTCACGCATACAAACATCGACGACGAGACCGTTCGCACGCCCGCCGCCGGCCCAACACAATGCAATCCCGCGCGCACCGTATCAGCCGTCGTATTCACCGCTCCTCCAACAAAGCCATCCGCGTCGCCAGCAGCCACCATCAACGCCGAAAAATACAGCGGCGTCTTCGCCAGAGCACGCGCTTCGATCTCCGTCATCCCCTTAGCGCGGCGGCGTTCATACAGCACACGCCAGTAACGGTCATCGCCTTCGGTTACTAAGATCGGTTCCGCGAGCCGGTCCGCGCGCAGTCTGGACGCGGCGCTTGCCACACGCGCGTCGCCGCCTTCCGGAAAAACGATACGGCGCAAACCCGGCTTCCGGGCAAGCCTTTCCTTCTGCCGGTCCAAAAATGCGAGTGCCGATGCGGGCGCGTTCATGAAACGACTATTGTAACCGGACCGTTCTGCGATAGACTGGAAAATTCTATGCGTAAAAAAGTCACAGTCGTAGGCGCCGGCAACGTCGGCGCCAATTGCGCCCTTCGCATCGCCGATAAAGAACTCGCCGATGTGGTCCTCGTCGATATCGCCGAGGGCATCCCGCAAGGTAAGGGCCTTGATATGCTCCAGTCCGGGCCCGTCGAGGGCTACGACATCTCGATCGTTGGCGCCAACGATTACGAGCCCACAGCCGGCTCCGACATCGTTGTGATCACCGCCGGCTTTCCGCGGAAACCGGGCATGAGCCGCGATGACCTACTGATGGCCAACTACGAGATCGTAAAGACGGCCACCGAAAACGCGATGAAGTATTCGCCGAACGCGATCTTCATCCTGGTTACGAATCCGCTCGACGCCATGTGCTGGACCTCCTGGAAGATCTCTAGACTCCCGCGCCACAAGGTCATCGGCATGGCCGGTGTGCTCGACACCGCGCGCTTCCGCACCTTCATCGCCGAGAAGCTGCAAGTTTCGGTTGAGAATATTTCAGCTCTCGTGCTCGGAGGCCACGGCGACACCATGGTGCCGATCACGCGTCTCACCAACGTCAGCGGCATTCCGTTGAGCGAACTGCTCGACGCCGAAACGATCAACGCTCTCGTCACTCGCACCCAAAACGGTGGCGCCGAAATCGTCAAGTACTTGAAGACCGGCAGCGCTTATTACGCTCCCTCCGCGTCAACGGTCGAGATGGTTGAGTCCATCCTCAAGGACAAAAAGAAGGTGTTGCCGTGCGCCGCGCTGCTTGAAGGCGAGTACGGTCTCAACGGCATCTTCTTCGGAGTGCCCGTGAAACTTGGCGCAAGCGGCATCGAAAAGATCTACGAAGTAAAGCTGACCGATGACGAACAGGCCGCAATCACCAAGAGCGCGGCGGCTGTCAAAGAGCTCGTCGACGTGCTGCAGCAAAAAACGCAGTGACGCCGACGCTGTAATCGTCTATAATTCGAGAATCCCAATTTTTGAAGGACTCATAACGACATGGATCAGGGAACCGTCCAAATCGTCGCCGGCATTCTTGCCGTGCTTTGTGTTGTCGTGATCATCATTCGCCGCAAAGGCAAGGGTGCAAGCGCCAAGGC
>VFZQ01000527.1 GCA_016871135.1 Acidobacteriota bacterium
TCTTCTTTCAGAGCCTAATTTGGACAGGCGTGGTTTCGAACGCAAAACCGGCAAATTGTTGTGGCAGAAAACGGTCTACGAAGGCCCCGTCTCCGACGAGCGCCACAAGTCCGGCAGCTACGCCGCGCCCACGCCCGTCACCGACGGCCATGCCGTTTACGCCTACTTCGGCGCCGAAGGCATGTACGCCTTCGACTTCGCCGGCAAGCTGCTCTGGAAATTCGACCCCGGCAAGATCCAAACCATCGGCATGGGCCCCGGCACTTCGCCCGTGCTCGACGGCGAGCTCATTATTCTGCAATGCGACTCGAGCGACGACAAATCCAAAATCCTCGCGCTCAACAAACGCAACGGCGAACTTGTCTGGAAGACGGAACGCAAAACCAACGTTACTTGGTCCACGCCGCAACTCATCGGCAAGGAGTTGATCACCACCGCAAACGACATGGTCGTCGCTTACGACCCCAAGACCGGCCGCGAACTCTGGAAAGGGCCCGGCGTCAAAGGCAACGCCGTTCCCAGCCCCGTTTCAGGCAACGGAATCGTCGTCGTCTCCGTAGGCTATCCCGATAAATACGCCTACGCGTTCAAGGCCGCCGGCGACGGCAAACCGATTTGGGAATACACCAAAGGCACCGCCTATGTGCCTTCGCCGATTCTGTACGGGGACTATGTCTACCTCGTCACCGACCGCGCTCTCCTCACCTGCCTCGACGCCAAAACAGGCGCCGTGAAGTACGAAGGCAAACGCCCGCCCGCAGCCGTCACCATGGCCGGATCCCCCGTCGCTTTCAACGGCAAGATCTTGCTTACCAGCGAGGACGGCGACACCTATGTCATCAAGGCCGGCCCTGATTTCGAAGTCGTCCGAACCAACTCTATCGGGGAGCCTGTGCTGTCCTCACCCGCCATCTCGAACGGCATGATCCTGATTCGTGGTAAAAATCATTTGTTCGCCATCGCGCAATGATTTTCGTTCTCCTGGTCTACTACGGGCTGCACCAAGACTTTTGGAATTGGACTTCCGCGCGTCCACTCGTCTTCGGATTCCTGCCCGCCGGTCTCGCCTACCACGCCGCCTACACAATCGGCGCGTCCGCATTGATGGCTCTGCTCGTCCGCCGCGCCTGGCCCGCAAAACTCGAAGCCTGGGCTGACGAGGAGGCCGATTGACGGCTACTATCTTCGTCTTCGCCTATTTGGCGATTGCTCTCTACATCGGCATATTCGCCTTCCGCCGCTCCCGCGGGCAAGCCGAGGACTACTTCCTCGCCGGCAGGTCCATCGGCCCGTGGGTCTTTGTGTTGAGCCTATTCGGCACACACATGACGGCCTTCGCCATCCTCGGCTCCTCCGGCCACGCGTTCAACTTCGGCATCGTCACATTCGGGCTGATGGCCTCCAGCAGCGCGTTGATCGTCCCCCTCTGCCTCTTCTTCCTCGGCACGCGATTGTGGGCCGTCGGCAAGAAGTTCGGCCACATCACTCCCGTTCAAATCTTTCGAGACCGCTGGGAATGCGGCCACATCGGCACCGTGATCTTTTTCCTGCAAGCCGCTCTGCTGGTGCCGTACATCATCATCGGCGTCATGGGAGGAGGCACAACGCTCGCCGTCATCAGCGGCGGCGCGATTCCGTTCTGGGCCGGCGGACTGCTCGTCGCTGTTGTCGTCATGAGCTACGTTTTCTTCGGCGGCATGCGCGGCACCGCGTGGGTCAACACATTTCAAACGGTGCTCTTCCTAAGCTTTGGGCTTGTGGCCGTGTTGATTATCTCGAACGGAATGGGCGGCTTCGCCAACGTCGCGGAAAGACTGCTCGCCGATCCCAGAACATCACCACTACTCTCGCGCGAAAAATTCTCGCCGCTCGCGTTCCTGAGCTACACCTTCAATCCGCTCTCGGCCATCGCGTTTCCGCACATCGCCATCTTTTGCATGACCGCCAAACACATGCGCCAGTTCAAGAAAACGGTGATCTTCTACCCGCTCTGCATTCTCCTCATCTGGCTGCCCTGTGTCTGCCTCGGCGCTTTCGCCAATCAAGCCACCGAAGTGCCCGCCATCGCCGCCAAACTCGCCGAAAAAGCCACGACGATGCGCCCCGTTGTCGCTGACGACGTCATGCTCCGCCTCCTCGCGCACTACGCCCCGGAGTGGCTCGCCG
This sequence comes from Acidobacteriota bacterium, assembly GCA_016871135.1. GTDB lineage: Bacteria > Acidobacteriota > Terriglobia > Bryobacterales > Bryobacteraceae. The sequence continues at coordinate 2,167 of VFZQ01000527.1, forward strand.
GCCTGCTCGGCGCCGGCATCATGGCCGCCGTCATGGCGTCGGATTCGCAGATCCTCGCGCTCTCGACCATGTTCACCGAAGACGTCTTCGCCTTCTACGGCGCGCGCGAAAAATTCGGTGAGAAAGCGCAAGTCGCCACCGGCCGCCTGTTCATCGTCATCGTGACGGCATTCGCTTACTTCACCGCGCTCAACGCCAAAGCGTCCATCTTCGATCTCGCCGTGCAATTCTCCTTCGCAGGCTTCTCCGCCATGCTCCCGCTCTACATCGCCGCGCTCTTCTGGAAGGGCTCGACAAAGTGGGGGGCGCTTGCCGCCACGCTCTGGACTAGTTGCTGTACAATCGCCCTTTTCTTCACACCGCGCGGCTTCACCATCGCCGGTCTCTCGCCCGTCGTGCCCATGACAATCGGCGCGGCGCTGCTGATTTGGCTCGTTTCGATCGCCACGCCCAAACCGTCGCAACAGACGGTCGACCGCTACTTCTCTGTATAATGCTCGGATCACCAACATGGCCGCTCCAATGAAAAAGCTAACGCCGGTTGAATGGCTCATCTGCGCCATCGCCTCGATCGGTTTCGCCTTCGATATTTACGTCATCCTCGTGTTGCCGCTGATCCTCGGGCCCGCGCTCGCCGAACTCGGCGGCCTGAAACCCGGCACGCCGCAATACCTCGATTGGGCCTCGTGGATGTTCTTCGTTCCGGCCTTCGCCGGCGGACTGTTCGGCATGATCGGCGGATATCTCACCGACCTCTGGGGCCGCCGCCGCGTGCTTGTCTGGAGCATCCTGATCTACTCCTTCGCCACGCTCGCCGCCGGCTATGCGACTTCACTCGAGATGCTCCTGTTCTTCCGCTGCTGCTCGTTCATCGGCGTCTGCGTCGAGTTCGTCGCCGCGGTCGCATGGCTCGCCGAGTTGTTCCCCGATCAGGAGCAGCGCGAGAAAGTACTCGGCTACACGCAGGCCTTCTCATCGATCGGCGGTCTGATGGTCACCGGCGCCTACTACCTCGCCGTGACGTACACGAATTCGTTCCCCGAGATCTACGGCACGCATTCCGCGTGGCGATACACGCTGATCTCCGGTTTGATTCCTGCGATCCCGCTCATGATCATCCGGCCCTTCCTTCCCGAGTCTCCTGCTTGGGCTCGAAAGAAGGCCGAAGGCACTCTAAAGCGCCCGAACTTCCTCGCGCTCTTCCAGCCGCAATTCGCGCGGACCACATGGGTGACCATGATCATGTTCGCCGCCAGCTACGGCGCCGCCTTCGGTGCGATTCAGCAGATGCCGCGCATCGTGCCAGGCCTCTCCGAACTCGCCGGCATGGCCCCGCCCGCCGTGCAGAAAGTCGTCAGCAACGTACAGTTGTGGCAGGAGGTCGGCGGCTTGATCGGCCGCGTTGCACTTGCACTCCTCGCCACGATGATCGTCAGCCGCCGTTTGTTGATTCGTCTCTTCCAAGTCCCTGGATTATTGATCCTGCCGTTCGTCTTTTTCACCTCCACCACGTCCACTGTCGAAGGCGTGAAATGGGGCATGGCCGCAATCGGATTCCTAACGGTTGCGCAGCTAAGCTTCTGGGGCAACTACCTCCCGCGCGTCTACCCGACGCACCTCCGAGGCACCGGCGAAAGCTTCGCCGCCAACATTGGCGGCCGCATGCTCGGCACCTCCGCCGCGTTGATTTCGCTCAACGTCGCCAAGATCGCCCCCGGCAACACACCCTTCGAAAAACTCGCTTGGGCCGCCGCGATCGTTGGAACTTCGACCTACGTGATCGGCCTCATCGCCAGCTTCTTCCTCCCCGAACCAACGGAAGAATTGCCCGAGTAGTTAGACTAAGAAGTGTGCGGCAGTTCTTCGTACACAACTTCGGATGCAGGGCCACCCAGGCCGACGGCGCCGCGCTCGAGTCGCTGCTCGCGCAGCGCGGCTTGTCCGCCGCTTCGGACTGGAACGCGGCCGACCTCGTCGTCTTGAACAGCTGCACCGTCACCGCCGCGGCGGACGAAGCTCTGCGCCACACCGTGCGCCGCGTGAATCGCGAGAACCCTGAAGCGAAGATCTTGGTCACTGGCTGCTACGCCCAGCGCGCCCCCGAAGAGATCGCAGCACTGCCCGGCGTTGAATGGGTCGTCGGCAACTCCGACAAATCCGCCATTCCCGATCTCGTATCGAGCGACTACCACGGCCAAATCCACGTCCACGACATCTTTGCGCAACACGACTTCCTCTCCGCGCCCGTCGAGGACGCCGCCGGTGATCGCGCCCGGCCGAACCTGAAAATCCAAGACGGGTGCAACAACCGCTGCTCGTTTTGTGTGATTCCCTTCGTGCGCGGACGCAGCCGGTCGATGCCTGAAGATCAAGTCATCGATCAAGTCCGCGAG
>VFZQ01000528.1 GCA_016871135.1 Acidobacteriota bacterium
TGCCGCAGACCTTCGTAGCTGGAGAAAAAGAAGAGCTTGTCCTTGACGATGCGGCCGCCGATCGAGCCGCCAAACTGATTGAGTTGCAGGGGGCTTTTGCCGGCGGCGTCGAAGAAGTTGCGGGAATCGAGCGCGTCGTTGCGCAGGAATTCGAAGACGCCGCCGTGAAATTCGTTACCGCCGCTTTTGGTGACGATCGAGATCTGGCCGGCGCTGCCGGTGCCGTATTCGGCGGGGTAGTTGCTCGACTCGACGCGAAACTCCTGCACGGTTTCGAGGCTCGCTTGCAGGCGGAAGGCCGACGATGTCTGGCCGTTCAAGTTGCCGGGCGACGCGTCGGAGATGCTGGATCCTTCGACGCCGTCGAAGCGAACCGCGTTTTGCTGATTCGAGCGGCCGGAGAACCGGATGTTGTCATAGGTTCCGCCGCCGGCGGTTTGCGCGCCGGGCGCCATCAGGTAGAGTTGGGAAATCTGACGGCCGTTCAGCGGCAGTTCCTTCACTTCGCGCGAGGAAACATTGACGCCCATGCGGGCCGAACTGGTATCGACCTCCGCCAAGCCGCCTACGGAGACGGTGACTTCGGTGACAACGCCCGCGGCGCTCAACTCGATGTTGATCGTGCGGGTCTGGCCGACGCCGAGTTCGATGTTGTCGAACGTGCGCGGACTAAAGCCAGGGACGTTGGCGTCGATGCGATAGATGGACGGCAGCAGTCCGGGCGCGAAATAGACGCCCTGTTCGCTCGTCAGGAATGTGCGCGTCTGATTCGTTTTGGTGTTGGTGACGTTGATCGAAGCACCAACGATGACCGCGCCGGTGGCGTCGGTGACCGTGCCGGTGAAACGGGCCTGATCGCCTTGCGCAAATAGCGCCACGACGGCGCAAACAGATACAAAAATTCGATTCATTCGACCCGAGTCTAGCGGGTGGCCGTGACGATTCAATGACAAACCGAAGAAGTCTTAGTGAACTTCGGGATTTATGGGTTGGTGGAGTGTCACGCTGCGCAAATCTGTTGCGGCGTGATTGAGGCCCCTTCGTGTTCCCGGTGTTCGGGAACGAGCGCGGCTACTCGTTACCGAAACACGGGAAGTGCTAGGATTTGATTCCATGGAGCTCGCCATTCAAGTGCAAATCGAGGAACTGCCCGAAGGTTTGTTCCTGGCGACGTCTCACGAATTGGCAGGGCTGCCGGAAGGAACGCTTCGGGCAATCTTGAAACAGGCCGGAGTTGATCCTGACGATTTCTTAGCTACCTGATTCTCGTCTATTGAAACGCAGAACCGCGGTCAGGTTCAATTTCCGGCTGCGAACGCCGCTGCGCAGGGAAGATCGGTGTGGCGTACCAGATCATTTGCAACGTGACAATCACCGGCGGCAGGTTCCGCGTCAGATGCGGCGCGGAAGAGTAGGATGGCGTCCCCAGGGGGATTCGAACCCCCGTTATCGCCGTGAAAGGGCGGTGTCCTAGGCCGGGCTAGACGATGGGGACGCGGTAAGACGGAAGTGGCGGCGCAGACGCCGCCACACATCCCTAGGATAGCGAACGGCGCGGGGCGGCGTCAAATTTGCTACAGGGTGTCGTAGTAAATGGTCACCGGACCATCGTTGACCAATTGAACATCCATGTGCGCCTGAAACACTCCGGTCTGTACGCCGATGCCTTGTGCGCGGGCCGCGCCGATGAAGTATTCGTACAACGCGAGCGCTTCGGCCGGCGGCGCGGCGGCATCGAAGCTCGGGCGGCGCCCTTTTCGAATATCGCCGTACAGTGTGAACTGCGATACGACGAGCAGCGATCCACCGGCTTGCCTCACGTCGATGTTCATCTTGCCGGCGTCATCCTCAAAAATACGAAGGCCGAGAATTTTCTCTACTAGTTGATCGGCGTGCCGTTGGGTATCGCCCTTGCCAACGCCAAGGAACGCGAGCAGGCCCTTGCCGATAGAACCGGTGACGGCGCCGTCGACGGTTACACTGGCGGATGAGACTCTTTGCAGGAGAACGCGCATACAGATTAGTATGCCCGCGTCCGATGAAGGGGAAGCGAACATGTTTATCGAGACTTACGCTTACGCGCGCGCCGGGCTGCTGGGTAATCCGAGCGACGGTTACTTCGGCAAGACGATCTCGCTGTTGGTCCGGAATTTTCGCGCACGCGTCATCCTCTACCCAAGCGCCCGGCTTGAGATCAAGCCCGGCAAGGCGGATCTGCCGGTCTTTGAATCGCTCGACGATCTCTACGCCTCGATGCGCTGGCGCGGCTATTACGGCGGCTTTCGCATCATCCAGGCGCTAATCGTGCGCTTGGCCGATTACTGCCGGGCCAATGGCATCGAGTTGCCGAATCGTAACTTCACGCTCGAATACGAATCGACAGTGCCGCTGCGGCTGGGTATGGGCGGATCGAGCGCGATCATCACGGCCGCTTTGCGGGCACTGGTTCAGTTCTACGGACTGAACATCGCGCCCGAGGTGTTTCCGAATATCGTCCTGGAGACCGAAACCAAAGAACTTGGCGTTGCGGCGGGGTTGCAGGACCGGGTTATTCAGGCCTACGAGGGCGTCGTCTACATGGACTTCGCGCGGGAATTGATGGAGTCTCGCGGTTATGGAAATTATCAGCCGCTCGATGCTTCGCTGCTCAGCGGCGTTTACGTCGCCTACCGGCGCAGCTTGAGCGAAGGGACCGAGGTGTTTCACAACAACATCCGGGAACGCTGGCGCAATGGCGACCCCGAGATCGTCGCCGCCATGCAGACCTGGGCTTCCTACGCCGAGCAGGGCCGTGAGGCGATTCTGGCGGGCGATCGCAAGAGACTCCATCAACTGATTGACGCCAACTTCGATCTCCGCGCCCGCATTTACACGCTCGATCAGGGAAACCTGGAAATGATCCATGCGGCGCGAACGACAGGGGCATCGGCGAACTTCGCGGGCTCGGGCGGTGCAATCGTCGGGCTCTATGAAGGCGAAGAGATGTTTAACCGGCTGGTGAAGGTTATGTCGCCGCTCGGCATCGGTGTGATTCAGCCCCAAATCGTCGCCTGAGGTGATTCTGGGACCCGGCTAATGCATAACCCTGATCTGCTTCGGCGAAGTTCCTCTCCATAATGAGACGAGATGATCTACAAGCGGCGGCGCTCGGCGAAAGGGGTTCAGTCCGGATATTACCGGTTCGAGAATATCCGTACGCGCGCCGGGATGTTCGGCTTCGGAGAAGGCGACTTTGTCCGGTTGCGCGACGAGTTCGGTAATGTGTGGAACGGCGTCGCGGAGCCGCAGGACGATATCATTCGCTTCCGTTTCCGCGATGAAAAGGGCAAGTCGATCACGGGGATCTCGGACTCGTTCGGCATCGTGCTGCGCGACGAAAAAGGCAATACCTGGCGCGGATTTGTTGAGTAGAGACGGAATGATTCGCTAACCTAGTCGTTTGCCCATGGCTACGAAAAAGGTCTCCGCATCCAAACCCATCGAATATAAAGACGCGGGGGTGAATATCGACGAGGCCGATCGCGCCGTTTCGCTGATCCGCGCCCACGCCAAGAAGACGTTCACGGCCGGCGTGATGACCGACATCGGCAGCTTCGGCGCCGGCTTTCTGCTGAAAGACTGGAAGAATCCGGTCCTGATCAGTTCGGCCGACGGCGTTGGCACCAAGCTCAAAGTCGCGTTTCTGGCCAACAAACACGACACGGTGGGCGAGTGCCTGGTGAACCACTGCGTCAACGACATCATGGTGCAAGGCGCGACGCCGCTGTTCTTTCTGGACTACTTCGCGGTTGGCAAGCTCAACGCTCAGGTGTGCGGCGATGTGGTGGGCGGCATCGCGCGCGGTTGCGCGGCGAATGGCTGCGCGCTGATCGGCGGCGAGACGGCGGAGATGCCGGGCATGTACACCGAGGGCGAGTACGATCTGGCCGGGTTCATCGTGGGCGCGGTCGAGAAAGACCGGATGCTGACGGGCGCGACGATTCGAGGCGGCGATGTGCTGCTTGGGCTGCCGTCGACGGGGCTGCACACCAATGGCTACTCGCTGGCGCGCAAGTTGCTTTTCGACGTTGCGGGCTATCGCGTCGATCAGATGATACCTGAGCTCGGATGCACGGCGGGCGAGGAGTTGTTGAAAGTTCACCGCAGCTATAAGCGGACGATCGACGCGCTGATGGACGCGGGCCTGTTGAAAGGCGCGGCGCACATCACCGGCGGCGGCATCACCGACAACACGCCGCGCATGCTGCCAAAGGGACTAGCCGCCGAGATTCACACGTTGAACTGGACGATTCCGCCGGTGTATGAGCTGCTGCGTTCGCTGGGCAACATACCGGTGGACGATTGGCGGCGTACATTTAATCTGGGCGTCGGGATGATCTTGTGCGTCGATGGCATGAAGGCCGCCGACGCGTCCGAGATCCTAGCCGAAATCGACGAGCCGCATTTCCCGATTGGCGATGTGATCAAAGCCCGCGGCGCCGAGCGCGTCGTGTACGTATGACGCGGCTGGGGGTTGTTCTTTCGGGGCGGGGGTCGAATTTTCTTGCGATCGCAG
>VFZQ01000529.1 GCA_016871135.1 Acidobacteriota bacterium
GAGCGTCTCGTCGCGAGTTTGCCCAAACGAAAGACACGTTCGCGTGCCGGTTCTATCACCGGTTGGTGGAGCGTTCGCCATGCGAAGGGATCGATCCGGTACCGGTTCTCGACGAAGTTGGTCCGTTACTCGATCAGGTAACGGGCTCGGATGCCGTGGCAGCGGTTGAAAGTGGCCCCACGGAAACGGAAAGCTCAAACTTCGCCGCGACCGAATCGGCGGTGAAAGCCAAGCCGGCCAGTGCGCCCGCGGCGGCTGCTGCCGAAGGCGATACGCCGGGTCTGACGGACCCCGACTTCGGATTCGTGATGGTCCGGAAGGACAAGTCGGTGGCGCGGCAGATTTTTCGTTTTGGCGTCGACAAACCGTTCGATGGGATTGGAACGTTGACGGTGGCGCCGGCGGGCAAGATCGAATTCTTTGTTCTTGGCGGCGGTGGAAAAGCGCTGACATTCAACGGGGACAACACATTCCCCGGGGCCGATTTGTCAAAGCCCGGCGGCGTCATCGTGGCTGCCGAGGGGATCGAAGCCAGTAAGTCGAAGAACGACATAACCCTGACACTGACGCTTTCCGGCGGCACGAAGAAAGTGAAGCCGCCGGCTAAGTTGAAGGTGACGAGCGTCGAACTTACTCTCGACATCGCCCATCCGCCGGCGGCGGGCAAGAATCCTGAGCCGCTGCCCATGCCGGACAAACAAACGAAGGGCGCGCGCGTCTTTAGGCAGGGCGATCCTCCTTTGGCTCGCCGCGCGGTGTTGATTGTCCGGCCGACGAAGCCGGCAAATCTAAATCACGATCTACTGTTGCATACGCTATCCGGCCGCATCGACATTTTCACGCAACAAACCCCGGCGAAAGGCCAGGCGCCAACCAGCGGCGTGATCAAAGTGCCAAGTGCGTCGATACCCGCGACCGGGAAGCAATTTTTTGTCGAGGGGAAATTCGCGAGTAAGCATCCGGCCGAGGAGACCATTCACATCGGCATTCAAACCAACGTGCTTGGGACTATCTTGAACGATCACGTGGGCGTTACGGTGGTCGAACAGAACTGGACCGGAAAGTTATTCTATAACCGCACGTGGAGTCACGATACGGGACAGGCTGCCGCGGCGGTGAAGGAGTTTCTGCCGAATAATAAAGTCGAGTTACATGGCAAGGCTCCCGGAGCGTCGAAGGATGTGCTGGTCGCGGCGTCTGCGCTGGATAAAGACGGTAAGTTCGAGTTCTTGAATGTTCCCGAACTGGACTCCGCGTTCATTCGCATCTTCCTCGAGCACAAGGACAGCAAGGTCGTCGTGATGAAAGGCCGGCGCCGAAACGGCAGCGCAACGCCCATTAACGAGGCGGACTTCAAAATCAGGGCCGGCTCAGTGGTATCGTTCGATCACAAACTCGATCCGGCCTTATTCAAGGGCAAAAGCGGCGATCTCGATTTCAACAATGTCGAAGTCACGCAGGCGACATTCATCAAGTTCTGCGACGCCTACGTCTCCATCGTCTTCGGTCACACGCGGCTGCTGGAGTTGACCAAGAACGCCGCCGACGCCAAACTCTGCCCGGTCTTTGTGCCGCAGGATTCGAAGGAAGGTACAACGCAGGTCTCCGGCGAAGAGATGTTCATTCTCGAATCTGATGTACAGGACCGCGACGTGATCCTTCACGAATACGGCCATTTCATCACCAACACTATCGTCGGCGAGTTGGCATTCCTGGGGTACACGTACAACGACGAACCCGGCAACGCTACACACTTACCCGGCGATGTCACTCCGCACGGCGCCGAACATTACGAGTCGGCATGGGAAGAAGGACACGCCACTTTCATCAGTTGCGCACTGCGCGACAAACCGACCTACAAGGACTCCCACGAAGGCCCCGCCGACACCGATCCGAGTCCGAGCCAGAAGCTCACGGACGTCAATACGTTCTGGGGCGCGCACAACGAAGCGTCGGTCCAAGAGGCTCTTTGGAACATTTTGAAGGTACAGAACATCCCGTTCGACAAAGGCTTCTTTCCCGCCTACAACCACAAAACGACCACAACGATTTATTCCTTCTTCGACAACTGGAAGGCCAAGGGTCTGCCGGACATCGCCAAAGTCGTCACCGCTTTCAAGTCGCGCGGGATGGAGTTTGGATATCGCTTCCCGGCGGGTGCGGATATGTTCACGGCGGTCGCGGCACCGAAAACGTTTGACGCCGCCAAGAAAGAATTCCGCACCGTTGACGAACTCTTCAACGCCTTCGGCAAAGTGCCCGGCGACACCGCCGGCACGAAGGCCGACTACGAGATGGAGTTTTATAATCGCAACAAGAGCAGGAACGCGGGAGCGCTCGGAGCCGGATCCAACGCGGCCGTCGACGCCAGCGGAAATTTGGTAATAACCATCAGGATTACCGCTGGCAAGAAATATATCGTCCCGAGGAGATTCCAGATCAAACCGTAGGAGATGCCAATGCTACCCACCGATACCACGCAGCGTCCTCTGCCCTTCCGACTCACCGAAGCCGACCTTCCGGATATCATCCTACGCTTCCGCGTTTCGTCCACGAAACTTTTCTCCGGCTACGATGAGATTCTCATTCGAGGCAACGGGCAAATCGGCCTTCGAACAGCATTGAAACGCGATAGCGAACCAACAATGCGCGTGGGCTCGGTCGACCCCAAACTCATCGCGCGCCTCCTGCAGTACCTGAGCTCGGAAGGACTCGAGGAGTGGGACGAGTCCTATCCATCCGAGGAACGCGAATATGTCGGCAAGCTGCTAACCTTGACGGTCCGTGACCAGACGTTGAAACAAGTGTCGATGTGCCAGCCTGAGTTCTCGGGGTTCTCTCGCGCGTGCGGCGCGATTAAACTGGTAGCGGCGATGGGCGCGCCGGAGGCGATAAACGGTGAGTTTTTCCAGCGTATCTAGACGGGCGATTCTATTCTCGCTTCCCGCGTGGGCGCGTTTGCCCTTCGGATTGCAATCGGGCCAACTCACCGGCGTTCGCATCCGGCTGCGTTCGGTTTCAACGAAGGTGGGTAGCAAGGTCGAGGAGATAGCAATTGCGGGGGACGGCGTGGTGGTGTTACGGGCGGGCGATCGCGAGCGGCAAGGCAAAGTTTCCGCAGCGGCTGTGGAGCGATTGCTGGAGTTGATTGAGCGCGAAGGGATCGAGAATTGGGACGCGGATTCGAAGGGGCGAAGCAGCCACTATGTGGCGCGCGCGATTCTTGTGGAAGTCAATGGCGCGGTGCGGAAGCAGGTGGAGGTGAGGGGTGAGGCATTCCCGGAGTTTGCGCACGCGTCTGGCGCGATCCGGATGCTGGCGGCGCAGGGATGTCCGGAGGTAACGGACGGGACGTTTTTTCAGCGGTTTTGAGGTAGCCAGTTGAGGGTGATGGTGACCGCCGGCGGCGCAGCGCGCACATTCGAATTCATGGGCGCGACGTAATAGAACCTCTGGCCGTCCGGCGAAACGGTGAAGCGATATCCGTCGGAGGAACTAATCGTGTTCATCTGAAACAACGCCTTGGGCTGACCGGGCTGAATCGCGCCGCCGGGCGCGGGCCCGATCTCAACCGCCATCAGCGTGAGGCCATCGGCGAAGTACAGTTCTTTTCCATCGCGCCGCCAGCGCGGCCCGCGGGCGCCGTTCCGCGAGATCTGCCACTTTCCTTTTCCGGGCGGGATCGATTCGACGAACACTTCGCGGCCACCCACTTCCGATGAGTCGTACGCCAGCCACTTGCCGTCGGGCGAAACCTGCGGATTCATGGAGTCGTGGCCCTCCGCCGAGAACATCTCGATTTTCCCCGGCTGGCCCAACGCGACCGCTGCGATTCGCCTCGACTGGCTGGTATTTCGAAAAACTTCAGTAAAAAGTAGCTGGCCGTCCGGAGAAGCAGCCTTGTGATGGGATCCCGTCGCGGCGATTTTTTGTGGCTCGCCCCCGCCCGTCGCGGACACCGAGTAGATTTCTTCTTGCCGCCCGAAATAGATTCGACGGCCATCTCCCGACCACGCCGGCACCGCGCCATGGGCCGGCGGGAACGTGAGACGGTTCGGCACTGCGCGAGCCAGATCGATGGTCCAGATGTCGTACTGGCCCGAGACCGGATCCCGATAATCGATCGCGAGGGCCTTTCCGTCGGGCGACATCTCCGGATGCGAGTAATAGCCTTTGCCAGGGCCAAAAGAACGTAACCGCTCACCGCGCCGGTCCACCTCGAGCAGGTCACCATTCGAATTCTGGGTCGAAACCGGCACATGCGACAGTGTTCCGTTGTCCGAGATCGCCGTCATCGTGGTCAGCGAATTCTCGGCTACCGTCAGCGGCTCGCCCTCTAGTCTGCCGGTCTTGCTGTCGATCCGCTGCGCGACGACGCTCTCGCCTTTCCCAAAGATTAGATAGCCGCCCCCGTATCGGATGTTTGGTGGGACCATGTTGGATCCCGACGGAACCAGATCAATCGGCAGCCTGGTCTTTGGCCCGCCGTGAACCGACGCATGATAAATTCCTGAGTTCTCGCC
>VFZQ01000530.1 GCA_016871135.1 Acidobacteriota bacterium
TCGCGGTTGAACTTTCTTTGTGACACGGACATGACTCAAATTCTCCTTTGGGAATTTTTGTGTGTCTAGACTCGTGTCTCAAATTTGGGGACAACTCCAGATCGCCGCGGAGATGGAACGGTACGACATGTGTTGAGGTCCCTTATCAATGAATCAAGGCGCTCGGCGCCGCTTCATCTCTTATGGCGCGGACCACGGGCGATTGTACTCACCTCTCTCGGCACTCTCAACAAGACTTGGGCCTGCTATTGGGGCTCGCCGTCCGTTTCCTCGACGAGTTTGTCGACCGACATCGCGAACACCGCCATCTTCCCGTCCCGGTCGGACTGAAACGCCAACCTCGCCGAGTTCGCGGAAAACACCGCCCGTGCTTCCGCCGACCGGTGCTCGCAAATCGGCAGTTCGCGCACGGGCGTCCGCAGCAGAAGCACTAGATACGGCGACGCCTTGCTCGCGCTTGTGCCGAGAAATACCGAGGCGTCGCCATTCCGCTGAAATCGCCCAAACTGTGAGGTCCGCGCAACCGGCACATCGGTTCCCTCTTCCGGATTCAGCTCGCGCAATTCGGGCAACCCACCGTTACGCACAAGGTACAACAGCGTCGTGCCATCGGCCGACCATTGCGCGTCGAGGATTTCGCCGGGAGCAGTCTGCAAAGCGATTTCGTTCTTTCCGTCCAGCCCGACACAGCGCACTCGTCCGCCTGCGAGAAAGGATACGGCCATCCGCCGCGGCCGGGTTGCCAGGCACGAAATATCGCTCGTGCTCGCCGCGATGTCGTTGGCCTTCTTGCCCGAGACCAAGACCAAACGCCGCTCTCCGCCAACGACGATCGCGCCGCCGTCCTCCGACGCCGCCACACGCAGCCTTGCGCCGAGTCCCGCCGGCGCGGCGAACAACTCGCGCTCCTTGCCGCCGTTCAACGATCCCGCCATCAACCGCGACCCATCGAAGTAGAGCAGCGTTTTATCGCCGCCGGCCAGCGTGAACGAATCGACATTGAGCTTGACCGCTTGCGTGAGTGCCTTCAACTTGTTCTGTTTGAAGTGATGACGGTAGAGTTGCGGCGCGCCGCCGCGATCGGACGCAAAAACCAGTACGTCGCCCCTGCGCGAAAACGCGCGATTCTCAGGAAATGGGAGCCACGAGGAATGGCCGGGCGCCGATACGCGCAGTACTTCGAATTCGGTGGCGGGGTCGATAAACTTCTTCGCCTCGCCGGCCGTTTCCTGACCGCGCGAGGCGAAGAGAACCGAAGATGCGGAGGCAGCGCTCAGAAACGTTCGACGCGTCCAGGCTGCCCTCATACTTTCAGATTACCAGCGCTCGTTCGGTGAGCGTTGTAACTAGTGGCTCGCGGTGTAGTGGTTACCCAGCAGATCGTAGCCGAAGTCGCCCTTGTAATCGCGCCACACCGAGTGCACGTGGTTCGCGTTGTTCTGCGTGTTGTCGTACTCGACCAGGAACGTCGGCGCCGAAATGCGGTAGTAGTGGCCCTTGCCCTTTTCCGCCGTGCCCGTCCATGCGAAGTACGTTTCGTTCGCGGCCTTCTTGATCTGCTCCAGGCGAACCGCAGCGACTTGCTCCGGCACGTTATTGGCGTACTCTTCAAGCAGGTTCTGCAGGAGTTGCTTCTGCTTGGCGTTCAGCTTTGCCGTGTGCAGTCCGTTCGGCGCGCCCTTCAACGCGGCTTTGCGATCGGCCATTGTGATGATGTCCTTCAGCGCTTCTTCGCTCACGACGGCAGCCTTCTTTTGTTCCGCGTTGAGCGACAGCAGCAGTTCGCGGCCGAGGTCTTCCTCGCGCGCCAATACGCGCAGTCCGGCGCGCGGGCCTTCGCGGACTTCATGCGGATTGGTGCCGTAGAATTGCGGCGTAGAAGCGACCTTGTTGTTGACGATCGTGAAGTTCAGGCTCAAATGATGGCCTTCGACGCGGAAGCCCCACGTCCCGGTTTCCGACGGTGTGCCGAAGATCGAGAACAGGTAGTTCTCTGGATCGCGGCGGCCAGGAGGCGTGTTCTTCTCCTGGACTTTCAGAATTTCTTCCAGGCTCATGATGCTGGTGGCCTTGATAAAGCCTTGCTGGCTGAGGCCACTGGCAAGCAGCGCCATCGCCAGCGGACGCTGGTCATGCGTCATTTTCTTGAGAGGCAGTCCCTTCCGTTCCTTCGGAATGAAGTGGAAGTTCAATCGCTCTTCGTCGTTGAATTGGAACACGGCCATCGCTTTCTGGTCGGCCGTGAGCGACTTGAGCAGGGCGTTGGCGGAGTCGGACATGACTCGCGGAGAGTGAATGCGGTAGCCGGCTGCGGCCAGCAGGAAAGTGGCCGCTGTTGCGGCGATAATGCGGGTGCGTGCGTTAGTCATACGATGCTCGTGAAGACCGCGGGGGTCCAGAGCATTGTATTAGAACGGAAGGTCCTTTTGCACGGGGGTGCCGTCGCCGACCAGCGAACGGACGAGATATTTGTACGGATTCACGGGCGCGCCGCCCTGACGAACCTCGTAATGCAAGTGCGGCGAAGTCACGCGGCCCGTACCGCCCGAACGTCCAATCACTTGGCCGCGCCGAACGTCCTGTCCGGGAATCACGTCGAACGCGCTCATGTGCGCATAGTAGGTTTCAATGCCTTGGCCGTGATCGACGATGATCAGCTTCCCGTAGGCGCCGGACCATTCCGCGGACTTTACAATTCCGTCGGCCGCAACTCGAATCGGCGTTCCGGTGGAGGCGGAGATGTCGACGCCGGAGTGGAACGCGCTGCCGCCGGTGAACGGATCGCGCCGCGCGCCGAAGCTCGAAAGCAATCGGCCCGATGTCGGCCACATGCTCGGCATAATGTTGGTCTGCCACATGCGGTTGATGCGGCGGCGGCTGTTCGAATACAAACGCGTGGTGCGCAACAAGTCGAACTGTTCAAGCGATTGCTGGTACGTCGGAACCAATCGGCTTTCCGATGCGATCGTCGCCGGACCTTCCAGACGTTCTTTGATTCCGTACGCGGTGGTCACTTCGGTCGCGAGCATCTGCAATGTTGCCATCTGCTCTTTGGTTTGTTCGTTCGACTTCTGCAGGTTCTGATAGCGCTGTTGCAGCGAGGAAACTTCATCGCGCAGCGTGTTGTAGTTGGAGACTTTCCAAGCCATGCGCGCGTAGCTAGCGAGAAATCCGAATGTGGTGAAACAGCCGATCAGAGCCAGCGACAGAACGGTGTACAAAATCGTGTGAGAGACGTGAAGCCTGCGAAGGCGGCCATGCACCGAGTGCGCCAGAACGACTACGAAATAAGGTTGATTCATCGTTTGGGTCCTGCGAGCGGTTTGTTACGTTCCAACTGCTTCGAACTGGAACCGCTCAGTCTGATCCGGTCAGACTTGGGGGAGTGTCGGTCCTAATGTGGCAATCCGCCTCAGGTGTGAGGCGAAAGACCTACAATAGCAGCGAAAACACACCTCTGTCAAGCCGAAAGGGCGGCGAAGGCGAACAAAAGGCGATTAGAGCGATACAGGCCATCCGCGGCCAGCCGGTTCGCCCGGGCGGGCAAACGCTGGCGACAGATAGTCGTAAGTATCGTGCATCCAATCGCTTAAGCGTTTCAGCAATTCCTGCTTATCTTTTGCGTAGGCTGGATCGTTGGCGATGTTGTTGAACTCGTCGGGGTCTTTCGACAAATCGTACATTTCAACGATCGGCCGCGTGGGTTGCAATAATCGCGCGAAGTGCCATTTGAATCCGGGGCGGCGCGAAGCGGCCAGATAAGAACTCCAACTCGGACTGCCTTCCAAATCCCAGGCGGGGCGGTAAGGAAAATGTGGCGCGGCGTTGAAGATCAGTTTGAACCTCTGGGTCCGGACCGATCGGATCGGGTCAAAATTGTCGTGCCAGTTGCGTTCGGAAAAAACCGCCTCGCGCGCCTGAAATCCACTGCTTTTCCACAGACCTGTGGAAATCTTTCCCTGCATCTTGGGAGGAACCGGAGCGCCGGCAATGTCGAGCCAGGTTGGAGCGAGATCGACGTGGGAGATTAGTTCGGAGCGGACCTCGCCGGGTTTGGTCACGCCCGGCCATTTCACGATCAGGGGGACGTGAATGCCGGGATCGTAACAAGTTCCCTTCGCGCCGGGGAAAGGCATTCCGTTGTCGCCGGTGAAAAAAACGACCGTGTTCGAAGCCAGTCCGCGCGATTCGAGCAACGCAAGCAACGCTCCGCATTCGGCGTCCATGCGCGCGATGAAATCATGATAGTGCGCGAGGTCTTCGCGGATCGCGGGCGTGTCGGGAAGAAAATTCGGCAAGCGGACTTTGGCGGGATCGTGCGGCGGAGTGAATGCGCCTTTTGTGTAAGGGCGGTGGGGATCGGTGAAACCGACGTGCAGGAATAACGGTTTGTCCTTGGGGGCTTTGTCGAAGAACGATTCGAACTTGGCGGGCCGGGCGGCGTAGAAATCGAACCGCTTGTTGAATTCGTCGCCCTGGTGCACTTTGCGGAATGCGCCGGTGAAGTAGCCGTGTTCTTTCAG
>VFZQ01000531.1 GCA_016871135.1 Acidobacteriota bacterium
GGAATTCGGAACGCCTCGAAATAGCCGGGCGACACGGGCGCCCAGCCGCCACCACCGTGAAACTGGCCGGTCTCAAGCGGCCGGCCGATCACCCGAAAACCGAGACCATACCCGCCTTCCAGCGGCAGGCAACACGACGCTGTCGCGACATCGACGCCCGGAATCGCCTTGAGCCGCTCGGCGCCTTCGCGCACCAACCGTTCAACCGAAGCCGCCTGAAGGAACCGCGTGCCCGTGAGCGACATTTTCATCGTGACGATATTCTCGGTCTGGTAACCCGGTTTGACGGCAGCCAGGTTCATCGACGTCCGAATCATCAACGCCGCACCGATAACCAGTACAACGGCCAACGCAAGTTCGACGACCACCAGCACCGTGCGCGACGCGTTCTGGCGCAACCCCGTGCCGGAACGGTTGCCCGACTCTTTCAACGTCGCACCCAAGTCGGCGCGGGACGCCTGCAGCGCCGGCACTAGTCCGAAGACGACGCTGGTCAGCAGTGCGATGCCGATCGTGAAGAGCAGCACCCGCCAATCGGCGGTGACCAGCGCCCCATCGGCGCCAACGCGCGGCAGTCCCGCGGTGTTGATCGATAGCAACGCCCGGATTCCCGTAATGCCGCCGGCGAACCCCAGGACCGCGCCGGCCGAGGCGAGCAACACGCTCTCCATGAGCAATTGACGGATGATCGTCCAACGGCTCGCGCCAACTGCGGCGCGGATCGCGATCTCGCGTTTCCGGCTCACCGCGCGCGCCAGCAACAGGTTCGCAACGTTCGAACACGCAATCAGAAGCACCAGGCCAACGGCTACTTCGAGAATCAGTAGCGACGTTTGAATGTTCCCAGCCAGCGCCTGGCGTATTGGTTGCACCGTGAAGCTCTGATTGGGCTGGATGGCGTTGGGATATTTGGCGCGGAACACTTCGCCGGACGCCTTCATTTGCGCCTGCGCGCGCTCGACCGAACTCCCATCGGCAAGCCGCGCCGCGACCTGGAAGTAATGGCCTTGGTCGACGCTATTGGGGTCTATCTGAAACGGCACCCAGGCTTCAGGCGCGCGGCCAAAGTCGCGGAAATCGAACGAGTCGGCGATAACGCCTGTGATTTCATGCGGCTCGCCACCCAGGATAATTTTCTTGCCGACGATCTGCGGGTCGGACGCAAAACGGCGTTCCCAAAGTTGCTGGCTGATGACCGCCGCCCGCGGACCGTTCGGACGGTCTTGCTCGGCGTTGAAGCCGCTGCCGAGCCGGAACGTCGCGCCAAACAAGCGGAAATAGTTGGCGCTGGCTTGGACGTTTGGAATTTGCTCGGGAAGTTCGCCGCCGGTCCAGTTGATGACCCCAGTGCGATACGCAGCGACGTCCTTCAACACGGCCGTCTGCTCGCGGTAGTGATTAAATTTTGCTGGCGATGCGGCCGAACCCGAACCCTGCGGCGAGAAGTTCTGAACAATCACTAGCCGTTCGGGCTCGGGGAACGGCGGCGGCTTTAGCAGCACCGCGTTGACGACCGAGAATATCGCGGTATTGGCGCCGATGCCCACCGCTAGCGCGGCAACAGCGGCGAATGTGAACCCGCGGTTCTGCCAGAACAGGCGTAGCGTGTGCCTCATCTACCTCTATACGAACAAAGGCGCGTTTAGTTTCTACAATCCTGCGCCGGCCGATAAACCTGATGCTGCGTGCCGCCCGACGAACCGCCCTGCGAGATGCCCCCTCCTGGCAAATAGATCAGACCGTTGACGAACGCCAGGCCGGTCACTCCATGCACTGGAATCGGCAGATCGTTGAGACGCGTCCATGTGTTGGTGCGCGGGTTGAAAACGTCGTGATCCGGAAACACTCCGTTCGGCGCGGTGGTGTTCCCTTCTCCGCCGAAAACGTGAATGCAGCCGTTGGCTTCGACCGCGTTCAGCCCGCCCCGAGGCCGTGGAAGCGGGGCCGCATTCGACCAGGAGTTCGTCACCGGATCGAACACCTCGACAGTGTCGAGCACGCGACTCTGAAACCCGGCTTCCACGCGCCCTCCAATGACGTAGATCTTTCCACCAAAGGCAATAACGGCGAGGTGATTGCGTTGCGTGGGAATCGCCGGCAATTCGGTCCAGCGATCGGTCGCCGGATCGTAAACCGCAAACTCCGCGCCTCCCGGCGGCCGCCCGCCGGCAACGTAGATTTTCCCGTCAAGAGCCGCCGCCGCGCCGCCTCCGCGAGGCCTCGGCATCGGCGCCCGTGTCCGCCAACTTTGCGTGGCCGGATCGAACTCATACATCGTCGCGACAAAGCTCGAGTTGCCCGCGTCGGATTGTCCGCCCGCAATGTAGATCTTGCCGCCGGCGACAGCGGGCATCGAGTGATTGACCGGCGCGGGAAGTTTCGGCCCAAGCGTCCAGGTGTCGAGAACTGAATCGTAAACCTGCACGTCGTCGACCGTGTTGCGCGCCGCCGGATACCCGCCGATCACGTAGATCTTGCCGCCGGCTTCGGCCACCGACATTTCGCTATTTGCCAGCGGAAGCCGCGCGCGCGAAGCCCATTCGCCAAACGCCGGCCGCGAGGGCGCGATCATCACGGTATTCGCCGCGACGCCATCGATCGTGATGCGCAACTCCTGCTCGCCGAGCCTGGTCGCCAGCGCCTCCGGCACCGGCCCAAGATTGATCTGATCGAGCCCCGCGAACTCGCCCTGCGCGGCCACGCCAAGCACGGAAATCGAAGTAGCGCCGATTGTCGCCGACGCCTCCCCTCGGCGTCCGCGCATGCCCGTACCAAATAGCAGCAGATAGGTTTCCCCCGTTGGATCAAATGGCGCAGGCCGCGAAACGGGTTCGGCGAACAAGTAGGAATTGGTGCGGGTGCCGTCGCGATTCACGCGCAGCAGCAAGCCCGCCGGCGCGCCCTTCCCCGACGCATCGGCCGTAAACAGCGCCGGTGCGACGGCGTTGAGACGCACCGTCGTTTGACCGATCGCCTGCTCATTGCGGCGCAGCGTCAGTGGCGTGTCGGCGAGCGGAAGCGTCGCAGGCAGGACAAAGTTGATCTGCCCAATCGCGGCGGCGAACGGCCGAATCGCTGTTGTTCCCGCTATGACGGTATAGACGCCGAGATCGACCGGCGCGGTAACAGCCGCCGAGAAGCCCGTTACGATCTGCCCCGGCGCCAGCGGCTGCTGATAAGTGGCCGACGACACAACGGTGAACGGCGCAAGCTGCGCGAACGCGGTGCAGGTGAATAGGAGGAATTTCATGCGGAAAGCACGTTGTAGTGATAGTACCCGTTCTGCGAGCAATAAGTTGCGCGGCAGCGCAACAACGCACCGCAAGACTCCATCACCGAAATCTCCCGAACTGGTAACCGATCGGCGTCTGCCACGTTCGATGGGACGCCCGCCGCTTCTGCTGTTCAATCCTGTACGGGGGAGACGTCGGATATATACTGGCTGGGGCCGGGAAACCCCAAACGGAAATCCCGGCTGAAAGCTCCACAAACAGGAAGGTAGGCTCTTCATGCGGATATTGGTTCTCTTCATTTCATTGTTAGTGGTGGCCACCCCTGTCGTTGCGCAAGTCGCACAAGGCTCGGGTCGCATTACCGATCCCTCGGGAGCAATCGTGCCGTCGGCCAACGTGGAAGCGCGCAATATCGACACGGGTGTCCTGCGGCAAGCCCAGTCCAACACGGAGGGTTACTACACCATCCCTTCTCTCAGGCCGGGCAACTACGAGATCCGCGTCCAGCGCGAGGGCTTCAAATCGGTGATGCGCTCCGGGCTGCGCCTTCTCGCCGACGACAAGATCCGGCTCGACTTCGTCCTGGAACTCGGCACTCTTACCGAGACCGTCAGTGTGACGGGCGACGTTTCGCTGCTTTCGACCGAGACATCCGAATTGAGCAAGTCCATGACCTCACGGGAGTACAATCGGCTGCCATTGATCCAGATCGGCCGCATGCGCCAACCCGCGAATTTTCTCTTCCTCACTCCCGGCGTCCATGGCAACCTCGATCTGAACGGCAACGAAAACGTCTCCGCGACCAACCAGATCCAAGTGCATGGCAGCTAGAAGCAGAACACAGAGGTGCTTGTCGATGGGCTGAGCGGGGGACAGTCGCGCACCATCGGAAGCATGAACGAGATGTCCCCGCCCGTGGACGCCGTGCTCGAATTCAAGATCCAATCGAGCCAGGTGTCCGCCGAGTATGGCCATTCGGGGGCGGCCGTCGTCAACTTCACTATCAAGAGCGGCACGAACGATCTGCATGGCAGCGCCTTTGAATACTTCCGCAACGACAAACTCGACGCGCGCAACTGGCTGGCGCCGTCCCGTGCGCTCACCCGCCAGAACGAGTATGGCGTCACCGTGGGCGGCCCCATCCATCTGCCGAAGCTTTACAACGGCCGCGACCGCAGCTTTTTCTTTGGGGCCTGGTCCGGGTCGCGCAAGCGGGGGCTGGACAACATCGAGCGCGTGCGGATCGCCGATCCGGCGTTCATTGCAGGCAACTTCG
>VFZQ01000532.1 GCA_016871135.1 Acidobacteriota bacterium
ACGGTGATCGATCTGATGCTGACGCCGAAGCTGATCGAGGACGCGCGCGCGTATTTCGCCGAACAGACGAAAGAACAAAAGTGGGTGAGTTTGATACCGGCCAGCGCCAAGCCGCCGATCGAGTTCAACAAAGAGAAGATGGAGAAGTTTCGTCCCGCGCTCGACAAGCTGCGCTACGATCCATCGAAGCATGCGACGTACCTGGAGCAACTCGGCGTAAAGTACCCAACGGTTCCGTAGTACCGATTCGCACAAACTGAAAACATACGTGAGAGTTTTGCCGTGCTGCACCCACTATAAACAAGAGGTGCAAACATGGCTATCACGAAACCACGAACCCGCCTGGTCAATTTCCGGGTGAGCGAAGATGAATTCAAGAGCCTGCGGGAAGCCTGCGAAACGGGCGGCGCGCGGAGCATTTCCGATTTCGCGCGGCACGCGGTGCTGGGTGCTCCCGAAAAAGGCGCAAACGAAAGCAAAGAGGTGCTTGGGCTGCGCCTGGCGCTGATCGAAGAGAAAATGGGCGAGGTCGACGCGAAGCTGTTTCAAATCGCGCGGTTGCTCGGCGATTCGAATGTTGTACCGATGACGCGGACCGCGGCGTTTCAATTCAGCTAGGCGGGCCGCAGTTTCGACTCGGGCTCGGTTTCGGGAACCAGTTGCTTGGTAGGGTCGATGCGGGTGAATAGGTACGCGCTGACAAGCAGCATGAGGGCGAGCGGGATCAACGGACGGTTATAGTCGCCCATCCACGTCACCATGTAGCCGAAGAGCACGGAGCTGAGAAAACTGCCGATTTGACCGGCCATGTTCATCGAACCCGATACCGCGCCGGCGTACTTCTTGCCCACGTCCATACAGACGGCCCAAGATACGGGCAGCATGCAATCCATGCAGCCGTAGCCGAGCGCGAGGCAAATCACGGCGACCTCTTTGCTGCCGGTCTGCGAGGTCGCCAGCATGAACACGCCAGCCAGCGCCAAACCGGCCGAACCGATCACGCGGCGTCCGAACTTGAGTCCGTACTTCTTGCAAAGGAAGTCGCTCAGCAAGCCGCCAGTCAGGTTGCCGCACGCACCGACGATGAACGGCAACGTCGACCACAACTTCATCTCGTCTTCGCTGAAGCCGCGGCCGCGCTGCAAGTAGGTGTGCAGCCAGCTTAAGTAGAAGTACGAGCCCCAGCAGTAGGTGTGGTACATCAGCAGGATCATCCAGAAATTGCTGTCGCGGAGGACGATGCTCCACGGTAACGAATGATGCGCCGCCACGGTTTTTGGCGCGCCGATGAGTTCGAGTTCTTCCTCGGAGATGCCCGCCTTGTCGCGCGGGTTGTCGCGATAGTAAAGCCACCACCAGGCGCACCAGACTAAGCCGACCGCGCCGAAGATGTAGAACGTCGAACGCCATCCGAAGGCTTGTTGAATCGGCACGACCAGCAAGGGCGACAACGCTCCGCCGAGGCGGGAGGCCATCCACGTGATGCCGACGGCGCGGGCGCGCTCACCGGCGGGGAACCAGCGCGACACGGCGGCGGAGATGTTCGGATACGCGCCGGCTTCGCCCGCACCGAAGAAAAAGCGCACGAGCAGGAGAAGCACGTAGTTCGAGACCGCGCCGGTCATCGCGGTGAAGGCGGACCACCATAAAACAATCCGAGTCAAAATGTTTCGGGGACCATACTTGTCCCCCCAAGCGCCGGCGGGGATTTCGAAAGCCGCGTAGGAGATCGTGAACGCGCCGACCACCCAGCCCCAACCTTCGGGCGAGATCGACAGTTCGTCCTGCATCCGCTTGCCCGCGACGCTGATACAAACGCGATCGAGGTAGGTGATGATGGACAACAGGAACATGAGCGCAAGCATGCGATAGCGATAAGGCATAAGCCGCCTATTGTTTCACAACTCCGGGCTTGAGAGCATAAGGACATGTTTCGAAAGACGCTTTTTGCCGCCGCCATCGCGTGCGGGGCCGATTGGCCGGCGTTCCGAGGACCGAATGGCAGCGGGCTCGCCGCCGGAAATCCGCCGGTCGAATTCGGGCCGTCGAAGAATGTTGCGTGGAAGGTGGCGCCGCCGCAGGGCAAGTCGTCGCCAGTGATTGTGGGAGACAAGCTGTTTCTGACCGGGCACAACGGGGAGGCGCTCCTTACGGTCGCCTACGATACGGCCACGGGCAAGGAACAATGGCGGCGAGAATTGAAGCGGCGCAACACGCAGAAGCGGCATAAGCTGAACGATGCCGCGGCGCCGACGGCTGTCGCCGACGCCAAGCGCGTCGTCGTCTTTTTTTCCGAATATGGACTCGCGGCGTACGGGCACGATGGCAAGGAGTTGTGGACGCTGCCGATGGATGCGTTTGCGAGCATGCAGGGCGTGTCGACGTCGCCCGTGCTGCACAACGACAGTGTCTATCTCGTGGTCGATCAAACGCGCGATTCGTTGGTGATGGCCGTGAACGCTGCCAACGGGGAGGTCCGATGGAAGAAGAAACGGCCGGACGCCAGCATGGGGGTGTACTCTTCGCCCGTAATTTTTTCGCGCGGTGTTGAACCCGTATTAGGCGTGATCGGCGATCTGGAATTTACGGGCTACTCGCTGAAAACCGGCGAGCGCGTCTGGTGGGTGCATGGACTGCCCAATCAGGCAAAGACTTCGCCGTCGGTCAACGGAGACCGTATCATCCTCGCGGTGAACTCGGCCGCCGAGGCTTCGGCGGTACCGGCATTCGCGACGGTTCTCGAAACCGACGCCAACGGTAACAGGATGATCGAGTTCGATGAATCGAAAGGACTCGCGCGCGGCATCTTCGCGGTCATCGACCGCAACGGCGACAAGATTATCAACGAAGCCGAGTGGACCGCTTTCCGCGAAAAGGCCACCAAGCCGGCGACCACAATGTCGTTGCGCCCGCGGGGCCGGGGCGACATCACCAACAGCGCCATCGAGTGGACGATTCAGCGCGCCGTGCCGAACGTTCCCTCACCACTGTCATCGTCTGGCCTTGTTTACACGGTGCGCAATGGCGGCATCGCAGGAATCTATGACGCCGCTACCGGCGAGGCTCGCAACGAGTTCCGTTTGCCGGATGCGCTGGGCGATTATTACGCCTCGCCGATCGCGAGCGCGAAGCACGTGTTCTTCGCTTCGATGGAAGGCAAGATCACGATATTAAAAGCGGGCCCGGATGGCGAAGTCGTCTCGCAAGTTCCGCTGGAAGAAGAGATCTTCGCTACTCCGGCCATCGCCGGCGATGCGCTGTATATTCGCACGCAGCAGTCGCTCTACTGCTTCCGCAAGACCGATTGAGCGATCGTTTGCGCGAGGCCGGCGAGGTCTTCGGGCTTCGATACGACGCGCTTGACGACGACCGAAATCAGCGCGTCCTTGCGGGCGACGACGAGTTGGCTCAGCGATGCATTCCAATACGCCTTCTCACCAAGCCCGCCGACCCAGGCGATTTGCTGCGGCTTGACGACGCGTTGCTCGCCGTCACGGTCGACGTTGTAACCCTTCGCCAGCTTGTCGAATCTCGTTTCGATTTCGGCGAGTGGTTTGGCGAGAGGTTCGATGCGCAGGCTTACCGATTCGTTGTCGCGCGAAGGCCGCTTGCGGCCACTGCGAAGCGCCGCGCGCAGTTCGGCCGTGGAAGGCGGCAGCCCCATCCAAATGTACGTGCAACTATCGGCGCGCACTTGCCGGACGGGCGTGTTGGCGGGCACTTCGAAGATCTGACGCACGTCGAGTTCGGGAAGAAGCGCGCACGGGTCCAGGGCGAGAGCGAAAAGCAGTCCGAACATTTATGCCTTCAAATGTTTCGCGAGAAACGGCACACCGCCACCGCCGTGGAAGAAGTGATCGCCGGTGAACACCTCGTGTTGAGCCAGCGCGCCGGCGCCGAGGGCGTCGTAAACCTTCTTCAGTCGGGCGAAGGACTCGCGAGCGGCGGCGATGGGGAAGATCGGGTCCTTGTCGCCACTCTCGACATAAAGCGGACGGGGGGCGATCAGGCTGGCGACATCGTACATTTCGCACCAGTTCAGAATGCCGGGAACGTAGTTATCGACGCAGTGCGAGAGCGAGAGGATCGAGTCCTTGAACGTATTCAGATAGCCGCTGATCATAGCGGCCTTGATGCGCGGCTCGAGCGCGGTGGCGAAGGTCGTGATCGTGCCACCGCCGCTGATGCCCATGAGTCCGACACGCTTGGCGTCGAGGTCCTTTCGCGTTTCGATCCAGTCGATCGTCCGCATGACGTCGTAGACGCGCCAAGCGATCATCGTCTCGCCAAGCAGCAGCGCCGCGCCGGCCGACGGCTGGCAGGACGACGTGCCAAGCGACCGCCCGCGGGCTTTTTCATCGCGGCGGCAGCCGAAGCCGAGGGGCTCGATGGCAACAGCGGCCATGCCGCCTTCGACGACTTGAATCGCAAAGTCGTGCTGGTAGCCGTCTTTGTTGGTGCGGTCCTTGCCCTTGTCGTCGACGCCAACGATGTCGTCCACACCGCGG
>VFZQ01000533.1 GCA_016871135.1 Acidobacteriota bacterium
ATTCCCACGTTCGGCCGCCATCGCTCGACCGGCTCAGACCGATATCAATGTCTTCCTGCAAATCGCGCGGCTTCCGCCGCCGCATGTCGTAAACGGCCAGCAGCGTTCCTTTCGGCGAGGTCGCAAGTGCCGGAATGCGGTAGGTATCCACGCCGCCGTCGCCGTGTTTGCGCAGAGCGACACCGATGCGCCGCGATACCGCCGGCGTAGCGCCGCGTATCGCTGCTTCCCCGTTCGTCGTCGTCACTGAGTCGCACCAGCCCGATACGCGTCCGGATAGCGGAGCATTCGCCTTCACGCGCGCCGACAACCAAAACACGCCTTTGCCCGCCGGCATGTCGCCGCGAAACGTCACCGCGCGCGCGGGCTTCGCCGATGCGAAGACGCGCTTGTCCGGCATCGACACGATCTCGACCGCTTCGAGCGCCCCTTCACCGCGGAATTGACACGTGACGGAACGCAGATTGCCGCCGCCGTCGAGCGCGAACTCCATCAGTTCGTTGTGTTCGTTGCGGATCAGCACCGGATGGACGCGGTGCACGGCGGTCTGCGCCCAGCCCGCCAAGGTGAGAAAGAAAAAAGTGAGTTTCATTTTAGAACGTGTACTTCAAAGCCAGTTGGATATTGCGGCCGCCGCTTGCGCCCGTGATTGTGCCGAACTGCGGGCTGCTCAAATTTCCATTCGGTGAGCCAAGGACTTTGTGGTTCAGAGCATTAAACATCTCGAAGCGAAACGTCACCAGATGCCGCTCGGCGAATCGAAATCCTTTGTGCAGCGCGGCGTCGTAGGTGAACCCGGTTGGTCCGCGGAACACGTTATAGCCGAGATTCCCATACCGCCTCTGCGCGCGCGGCGTGTTCACATCGAAAGCCGCGCGATTCAACCACACCAATGATTCGCTGTTAGCGATGTAGGGTTCTACACCGCCGACGAGGTCCGGCCGCTGTCCGCCTGGCCGTCCGTTCGGAAACGTCGCCACGCCCGAGGTGACATTCACCGTCAGACCGGATCGCCATGCCGAGATGCCCTGCAAAGTCCATCCGCCCAGTAGCGTCTTGGCGAAACGCGCCGAGGGCAACGCGATCGAATACGTCGTCACCCAACGATGCCGCAAATCGCCCTGCTTAGGCCCGTACGAAGCGCGCCAGTTGTACGGATCTTGCATATTGCCTTCGCCGAAAGTGATCGTCGAATCGGCGGGCCCATACGCCAGCGACTTTGACCACGTGTAATAACTATCGAACGAAACGCCTTTCGCCAGCTTCTGATTCACCGAGATCTGCAACGCGTGATAGCTCACATTGGCGGCGTTGGCGAAGAACTGCACGTCGCCGACATCGGTGCGGGGTCTGCGCCCGATCGCCGGATCGACCAGGTTGAACGTCGATGGCGCGATCTGTTTCACCGTGCGGCTGCCGACATAAGCCGCCTGCACCGCCAGGCGAGCGGTCACCGCGCGTTGCACGCTCAAGTTCCATTGGCCCGCGTAGGTGTCTCGCGCGTTGAAGTCCGCCACTTGCCGAGACAGAATCAGTCCGCGCGGCAGCAACGACGGATTCGAAGATACGCGATCGACAAACGCTTTGGGGAAGGGAAACGACACGTCGAAACCCGGCGGCAAATCGGCGATGTTGAAGTTGGCGACGAACGGCAGAGCGGGATCGATGAATGCGGCGTCGTAGAAGTAAATCGCTTGCGGCGGAAGGAACCCGACGCCCGCCCCCGCGCGCACAACGAGCTTTTGATTCCCCATCGTGTCCCACACCAGCCCCATGCGCGGCGCCCAGTTGTTGCGGTCCGGAGCGAACATCGGCTGACGCGCTTTGATGAATGGCCCGAACGGATCGGAGTTAGAAATGTTGAAGCCGCCTCGCAGCGGCGGATAATACTCATAGCGAACGCCCATGTTGAGTTGCAGCCGGCGATTCAATTTCCAATCGTCCTGGAAGTAGAAACCGTAGTTGCGCGTACGCAGGCCCTTGCCGCCGCCGAAGGTGAGATTGATACGGAATGGGCGATCGGCGATCAGGTCGGCGATGGAGCTGTAGTTGCTGCCGGGGTCTCCGTTCTGATCGCGCACGCTGCGCACTTCGCGAATTTCGAAACCGGTCTTCAGCGTGTGCGCGCCGCGGATATAGGACAGATTATCGGCCAGCGTGTAGGTCGTCGTAATGAAGTGAATGTAACTGGCGAGATTCGCGTTTGGCCCAGTGCCGTCGACCGTGATCCAGGCGGGGAACGCCTCGCGCCCGATTTCATGCCGGTCGAGATCGACGCGGTTGAATCCGGCGCGCAGTTCGTTGAATAGCGACGGCGAGATCGTCCACGAATCTTGAATGACCGCGTTGTGAAAGCGAGTAGGGAAAACTCGCGGCAGCGAAGGGTAGAGGTTCGGATCGATGAAGTCCTGGTTGTTGTAGCTGTAACGCGTGGTGAACCGGTGCTTGCCGATTTCCGCGTCGGCGCGCGACAGATACGTCGCCTCCTCGTTTCGCCGTGTATCGTTGCGACGGTGGAAACCGAGAAACGGATTTGTAGTCGGCGTGAATGTCGACGGGAACATACGTTCGAAATGGTTGCGGATCGCGGGCTTCAACTGTGTCAACAGCGCGGGCGTCGCGACGTTGCCGGTAATATTGACCGGCCGGTAAACGCGCCCGCCTTCGTAGTTGAAAAAGAAGAAGAGCTTGTCCTTGCGAACCGGGCCGCCGAGATTGCCGCCGTACTGATTCCAGCGCAGCGAGGGCCGCGCCAGGCCGCTCGCGTTGCTGAAGAAACTGTTGGCGTCGAGCTTGTCGTTTCGGAAGAATTCAAACAGAGTTCCGTGAAACTGATTCGTCCCGCTCTTGGTCGTGATGTTGAGAACCCCGCCGCCCGATCGGCCATACTCGGCCGAGAACGCGCTTCCGGAAGCCTTGAACTCTTCGACGGCTTCGACGCTGATCGTGTTAATCAACGATCCCGCCGCGCCCGCGCCCGCGGCCTCGTCGCTTGCGGTTCCGTTCACTTCGCCGAACGTCATGTCCACGCCATCAAGCAGCAGATTGTTGCCGAGCGATGCCGAGCCGTGGAACTCGATTCCTCCGCGCCCGCCCGCGCTGCTCGACGGATTGGTGATCACGCCGGCCTGCAAGCCGACCAACTGTTGGAAGTCGCGGCCATTCAATGGAAGTTGATCCACCTTCGCGCGGTCCATCACGATACCGAGATCCGTGGTCGTGGCGTTTACCAGCGGCGCCGCGGCGACTACCGCGACTGACTCGGTGGTTTGGCCGAGCGCCATCGTAAGATCGATGCGCGGACGCGTACCTGTGTTGAGCGCGAACTCGGTACTCGTCGTTTTCTGAAAGCCCGCATGAGCGGCTTCGAGTTTGTAGCGGCCCGCCGGTAGCAAGGGGAATTCGAAATAGCCCTCGGCGTTTGCGATCGCCTTCGATCGAAAATTCGTTCCCGTGTTGACTGCCTCGACCGCGGCGCTCGGAATCACAGCGCCGGACGGGTCGGTCACATAACCGGCAACAGAACCGCCGCCGATCTGCGCAATCGCGGGTAACATCAGGGACAAGCAAAGTACAAGGTGTCTCATGCAGTTCTCGGCGTGATCCTCGGGGGTAATCGTATCAGACTCAGCGGAGAGCTACAATTGGGAGGTGGAGCTATTTCTCTATGCGTCGCTGGGGTTGGCGCTGCTCTATTCTTTGCGCCGGATATCGTGGGTGATTGCGGCATGGTCTCCTCCGCGCGCCGCCTGCGCCGGCGATCACGTGCCGAACGTGATACTTGCAGTCGCGTTTCGCGACGAAGAGGCCTCGCTGCCCGATCTATTCCACGCAATGGACAATCTCGACTATCCGCCCGATCGGCTGCGGATCGTTCTGATCGACGACGCCTCGGCGGACGCGAGCGATTCGATCGCGCGGGCGTGGGCCGCCAAGAATGCGAATGCGGTGCTGCTGACAATGCGCGCCAACGTCGGCAAAGCCGAGGCGCTGAATCGCGCGCTCAAGGGCGCCGATGGATGCGAGATCTTCGTCGTTTTCGACGCCGACGTCCGTCCGCATTCCGACTGCATAAAGAGACTTGCGGCCGCGTTCGCGGACCCGAGAGTCGCCGCGGTCGGCGGATATACGAAGCCCGTCGTAGTTCCGGGCAATGCCGTGTCCGCCTACGCGGCGCTGGAGGATTGGACGCATCAGCTCGTCAATCTCGCGGCCAAGGATCGCCTTGATTTGAACCCTCCTGTCGGGGGCGGGAACTGCGCGTACCGGCGCGACGCGCTTGTTCGTGCTGGCGGATTTCCACCCGGTACGTTTAGCGAAGACACCGCGGTTTCCCTCGCGATGGCAAATGACGGCGGAACGCTCCGATTCGCCCGCGACGCGATCTGCGACCACCGTACAACCGATTCGTTGCGCTTCTTTCTAAATCAGCGCCAACGCTGGAGTAGCGGTATGGCTTCGGTGGTGGGGCAGGCGA
>VFZQ01000534.1 GCA_016871135.1 Acidobacteriota bacterium
TGCTTCTCAGCCTCAGCGCCAAGCCTATGACCAGCCGGGAGGTCTACGAACTCGCCATGGAAGGCAACGAAAAAGCGCTCATGATCTTCACGCAAATGGGCCGCGCGCTCGGCATCGGCATCGCCAATCTGATCAACACCTTCAACTTCCCGCTCTACTTGTTGAGCGGCGGCATGCTGCCCGCATGGAACCTCTTCTGGCCGCACCTCGAAGAGCAAGTCAAGCTCCGCTCGTTCACTTACCGCAACAGCAAGACGGCGATCAAGCCTGCCACGCTCGGCAACCAGGCCGGTCTGATCGGCGCGGCCTATCTCCCATTTCAAGCAATCGATTTGAGCCACTAAACATGAGTGCTTACTGGATCGGAATCGACATTGGCACCGGCGGCTCTCGCGCGCTGCTCGTCGACGAAAAAGGCGCCATCAAAGCCGCCCACACCGCGGCCCACGACGACATGCTCATGGAACGCCCGCTCTGGGCCGAGCAACATCCCGACAACTGGTGGGCAGCCTGCCAGCAAGCAATCAGAGGCGTTCTCGCCGCCGGCGGAGTCACCGGCGCCCAAATCAAAGGCGTGTCGTTATCGGGTCAAATGCACGGCCTCGTCATCCTTAACGAATCCGGCGCTGTCATCCGCCCTTCGCTGATCTGGTGCGATCAACGCAGCCAACAACAGGTCGACGCCATCAACGCGAAGGTCGGCAAAGCCAAAGTCCTTGACTGCATCGCAAACCCTGTATTAACAGGCTTCACGCTGCCTAAGCTCCTTTGGGTCCGCGACAACGAACCCGCCAACTACGATCGCGTCCGCCACCTCCTGCTGCCGAAAGATTACATCCGCTACAAGCTAACCGGCGAACTCGCCAGCGAAGTTTCCGACGCCTCCGGCACCGCGCTTTTCGATGTCGTCAACCGAAAGTGGTCGCACGAACTCGCCGCCTCTCTCGGCGTCGATACCGCCATTCTTCCCACCGTCGTCGAATCGCAGGCGCAAACCGGCGTCGTTTCGAAAGCCGCGTCCGAAGCCACGGGCTTGGCGAAAGGCACGCCCGTCTTCGGCGGCGGCGGCGATCAAGCCGCCAGCGCCGTCGGCAACGGCATCGTCGCGCCCGGCATTTTGTCGGATACCATCGGCACATCGGGCGTCGTCTTCGCGCACATGGATAATGTCGCCTACGATCCCGCTGGCCGCGTCCACACCTTCTGCCACGCCGTGAAAAACAAGTGGCACGTCATGGGCGTCACGCAAGGCGCTGGCTTAAGTTTGCAGTGGTTCCGCAATCAGCTCGCCGCGGGCGCAACCTACGACGATCTCACCGCCGAAGCCGCCAATTCGCCCGCCGGTGCACGCGGCCTCTTCTGGCTGCCCTATCTCATGGGCGAGCGGACGCCGCATCTCGATTCCTCCTGCCGCGCCGCCTTCATCGGACTCACCGCCGCGCACACCCGCGCCGACATGTCCCGCGCCGTGCTCGAAGGGGTCTGCTACAGCCAAAAGGACTGCCTCGATATCGTCGAGTCCCTGGGCTGCGCCGTGCAGTCGGTCCGCCTCTCCGGCGGCGGCGCCAAGAGTGCGTTCTGGAAACAACGCTTCGCCGACATCTTTAACAAGCAGGTTGTCATTCTTGAAACACAGGAAGGTTCGGCCTACGGCGCCGCGTTGCTCGCGATGGTCGGCACCGGCGCATTCGCCAGCGTGCCCGAAGCCTGCAAAGCCACCGTGCGCGAAGTCGAAACCGTACGCCCATCAAACGACGCCGCCTTCTACCAGAAATCGCACGGCATCTACCAATCGCTCTACCCCGCCCTGCGCGAGTCCTTCCGCGCCATAGAAGGCCTCGGCGCGTAAACGTGTTCTGCGACGTCAGCCTCCCCGTTCCGCTCGATCAGGCGTTCACCTACTCGCTCCCTCAGACGCTCCATCACCGCGTGCAAGTCGGCGCGCGCGTCGTAGTCCCCTTCGGCAAACGCACCATCACCGGCGTCGTCGTAAAGCTGCACAACAACCCGCCGCAGTCCAAGACACGCGCCGTGGAAAAGCTGCTCGACGAAGAGCCCGTCTTCGACGCCGCTCTGCTCAAACTCGCCGCCTGGATCGCTTCCTACTACTGCGCTCCGCTCGGCGAAGTCCTCCGCGGCATGGCCCCAACCACCGCCGAAACCAGCCGCTCGAAAATCTACACCCTCACCGACAGCGGCCGCGACGTCGTCCGCCAATCGCTCTTCGGCGCCGACGACCCCTCGCCCCGCGCCCGTCTCCTCCGCATGCTCGAATCGCGCCCTCTCTCGGCGTCCTACCTCAAGACCAAAATCGAAGAAGCCGCGAAGATCCTTAAGCCGCTTGAGCAGCAAGGTCTCATCGCCGTCGAGGAAGACGTCTCCGCCCGCGATCCCCTGCGCGCCCCCTCCGAAGTCCTTCGCGCCAAATTCAGCAGGCGCCCCGACGGCCTCAAGCTCGCCAAAGCCGAGCGCGAACTCTGCGCCTTTTTG
This sequence comes from Acidobacteriota bacterium, assembly GCA_016871135.1. Classification (GTDB taxonomy): domain Bacteria; phylum Acidobacteriota; class Terriglobia; order Bryobacterales; family Bryobacteraceae. Next base: position 2,491 of record VFZQ01000534.1, read on the forward strand.
GAACTCCACCCCGGCGAACACGCCCTCCCAACTCTTGAAAAAAGCGTCAAGGACGCCTCGCGCGCCGCCCGCGCGCTCGCCCGCCGAGGCCTCATCACGTTGCGCATCGCAACCGCCATGACCGCCGCCGCCGAACGCCCTCCGCACAACCTGAACCCCTGGCAAAACGCCGCGTTCGAAGCCATCCAACAGAAGCTCGACAACCACGAATTCGGATCGTTCCTGCTCCAAGGCGTCACCGGCAGCGGCAAGACCGAAGTCTATCTCCGCGCCATCGATCACACTCTCACGCTCGGCCGCTCCGCGCTTTTGTTGGTTCCCGAAATCGCGCTCACCCCCGCCGTCGCCGGCCAGTTCCTCAACCGTTTCGGGGACCGCGTGGCCATTCTGCATTCCGCGTTCAGTTCTAACGAACGCACCGAACAATGGCGTCGCATCCGCAGCGGCGAAGCTGGTGTAGTCGTCGGCACCCGCAGCGGCGTCTTCGCGCCCATCAAGAACCTCGGCCTCATCATCGTCGACGAAGAACACGACCACAGCTACAAGCAGCAGGAAGCCCCGCGCTACAACGGCCGTGACGTCGCCGTCATGCGCGCGCACGAACTGAAGGCGGTCGTCGTCCTCGGCTCCGCCACGCCCGCGCTCGAAACGCGTTACAACGTCGAGCGCGGCAAATACACGCTGCTCGAACTCCCCGAACGCGTGCAAAGCCGCCCCATGCCCCAAGTCGAGCTCGTCGACATGCGCGCCGAGTTTCTCGAAACGCGCCAGCACGGTACCTTCTCACGCCGCCTCCTCGAATGCCTCCGCGAGCGCCTCGAATCCGGCGAGCAAACCATGCTGCTCCTCAACCGCCGCGGCTTCTCCAGCTTCGTCAGTTGCCGCGCTTGCGGCGAACGCGTGCAGTGCCCCAACTGCTCCGTCACGCTCACCTATCACCGCCGCGACCGCCGCTTGCTCTGCCACTACTGCAGCTACGCCGAGCGCATCCCCGAGAAGTGCCCCAAGTGCGACAGTGAATATCTCCACTACGTCGGCACCGGCGCCGAAAAGGTCGAGGACGAACTCCACGCCGCGCTCCCAACGGCCCGCATCGCGCGCATGGACCGCGACACCGTTACCACCAAGCGTCACTTCGAGACCATCCTCAACGGCTTCCGCGAAGGCAGCTACGACATCCTCGTCGGCACACAGATGATCGCGAAGGGCCACGATATTCCTAACGTCACTTTGGTCGGCATCGTCTCGGCCGACATCGGCCTCGGCATGCCCGATTTCCGCGCCGCCGAACGAACGTTCCAGCTCCTCACCCAAGCCTCCGGCCGCGCCGGCCGAGGCGAGATCCCCGGCCGCGTGATTCTGCAAACATCGAACCCCGAACACTACGCCGTTCGCCTCGCATCGTTACAGGACTACCCTGGCTTCTACGAAAAAGAAATCCTATTCCGCCGCGCCATGCGCTACCCGCCCTTTAGCGCGCTCGCCAACATCCTCGTTCGCGACGAAGTGCAGGAAGAAGCATTACGCAAAAGTGCCGAACTGGAAGCGATGTTGAAGCCCGAGCCGAAAGAGATGCGCGTCATGGGCCCGGCTCCCGCCCCGGTTCCGCGCTTAAAGAACGAGTTCCGCTATCAACTCCTCCTAAAGTCCACCGATCGCAAGCTTCTGAACGAAACCCTGCACAAACTCCGCCGCGCGTGCGTCGAAAAAAAGTGGGGCGCCACCGCACTGGTCATTGACGTCGATCCCGTTTCTCTGTTGTAATGTCCCGCGCATGGACAACGGCCGCCGGCCATTTCAATATGTCGAGGCAAATCTCCGTCACGCGATGGAGTTCTACTCGCGCGCCAATGAATCCGGCCTCGTCAAAGCGTTCCCCGGCGTTGAGACCATCAGCTGCGGCCACGACTACCCCGTCTTCAATTCCGCCCTCCTCAACTCCCCCGTTCCCGGAAACGACGGAAATCTGAAGTCGCGCCTGTCGATC
>VFZQ01000535.1 GCA_016871135.1 Acidobacteriota bacterium
TTGGCAACTCGGCGAAACCGCACGCAAGTCGCTCCGCAAGATGCGGCGGAGGAAGCGCCTTATTCCTTCGTTCTGGAAACAGGCTTCTCTTTGGCCGGAGTGACGCTATATTATGCGGGACTCAATAGTAGCTCGAAGGATAATCGCTCAATTGGAATGTCAGGAACGAACGAGTTCGCAGTCGCGGGCTGTGGTTTTGGCGGAACTGCAGGTACAGAGGTTATGCTCGGCGCCTTTGCGAGAGCAGGACGCTTTCCATGCACCTTGTCTATGTGCCGCTGAAGCCGATCCTCCCGCACTGGATTGGGGCAGTGTGGACACTGGACCAACTTGAGAGCATTGTGTGCCGGCTCGGCTTCTTCGGGTGTCGCCACCATTCGCTCAGGCTCATTGGCCTGGTTCTCGGACTCGGATTCTGCCCCGTCGGGATCCTCATCCGAGAGAAGTTCATCATCCACGTCGTCTTGATCATCAACCTCAGCTTGGTCGTGTCCCTCCGGTCCCTTATGCCCAGACGCAATATGCTCGTGCAGTTGTTGGAGTGCGACCGACTGCGCAACGGTGGCCGGGCTGAGGATGAACCAGCATTGTGGACAAACCCAAGGTATTCCATCATTTGGAATCCAGTTGGGGTCGAGCGAGCGAAATGAGGGTACGCCTTGCATGCCATCAAGATATAACAGAGCCGACTCTTGGCAAGCAGAACGGTCCTTTAAGGAGGCGGACAACATTGGTTCTGAGGTTGGACCTGAAGAGTGGAACCGGTTCTCACCAGTGCAACCCGAGACCCATTTTGGCTTTGCCAGATCGTCACTCAGGGAGATAGTCGGTTGCGCAGTTTACGTGTCGCGGCTTGAAGAGGCGTATGGCACGATTGCGTATTACCTGGATCATCCGGCAGCCATTGACGATTACTTGCTTCTTCGCGACGAATAGTGGAAGGCGGCAAAGCGCGAGGCGCTGCCGCTGCCGGCGAGACTTCGCGAACGATTGACGCGCGCCAGGACGGCAGTCGGCTCGAAACGGTTTTATTGAAGATCCGGTTGCTTGCCGACGCGCACTTGAATGGTCGATTTGCCCGCGCCGTTTTCGCCCATGACGAGATGGACCTCGCCGGCGTCGACGGAAAGCGCGCCGTTGCGCAGGGCAATCACCCCGCCAAAGCGCTTCTCGACGCCTGTGAGTTCCAGTAGCATGCGAAAGGGTTAGTTTAACAACACGCGGGGAAGCGGGACGGGAAAGGCGAAACCCAGCAGAAAACCTGATGAAGTGGTCGCCGCTAGCGGCGCAACCCAACCGGCTCGGCAGCAGCGGGGGCGCCGCGCAAAAGCCCCTCGGTGCTCAAATCCTCGTCTAGATCCGGCCAATGCATCCCGAATCCGGCGCCAGCCACCTCCCAGCGGCGACGCTCTTCGATAGTGGCGTCCAGAAGCCGCGGATACCAAGCCAGCGGAACGATGATCGTCCGACCGTCGGCAAGATCGACGGCTAGCGTGTCCTCGGTGAAATGGACGTCCCGCACTCGTTCTCCGGGATTAGGATGGGAAATGTTCACGCCACTTCTCCAAGAAGAATGTCTGGTTCTCGGCGACGAGCCGTTGGAAACGTCGGAGTTCCGCCGGGCCAAAGCCGAAGTTGCGAGCGAGCGCAACCGGTTCCAGCCAGAACTTCGCGGACTGTTCGTCGCGGTCCACGTGAATATGCGGCGGCTCGTTCGGTTCGTGGCTGTAGAAATACATGCGGTAGGGACCGTGCCACCAAGACGGTCGGCAGGTTTCTAGTATCACATCCGGGCGGGAAGTGCGGGGGATCTGGTTGGGTGTTTGACCACTACGCCAACATCTTCCGGGCCACTTCGCCGTGCACATCGGTGAGCCGATAGTCGCGGCCTTGGAAGCGGTAGGTTAGTTTGAGATGATCGAAGCCTAACAGGTGCAGGCAGGTGGCGTGGAGGTCGTGGACGTGCACCTTGTCCTTCACAACGTTGAAGCCGAGTTCGTCTGATTCACCGATTGTGATGCCGGGCTTTATGCCGCCGCCGGCGAGCCACATTGTGAACGCGTTCGGGTGATGATCGCGGCCGTCGCTGCCGCCTTGCACCATTGGCGTGCGGCCGAATTCGCCGCCCCAGATGACGAGCGTATCGTTCAACAGCCCGCGCTGCTTGAGGTCCATGATCAACGCGGCGCTGGCTTGGTCGGTATCCTTTGTATTCTTTTTCAGACCGCTGACGAGGCTGCCGTGCTGATCCCACGCCTCGTGATACAACTGCACGAAACGCACGCCGCGTTCGACCAGACGGCGCGCAAGGAGGCAGTTGTAGGCGAAGCTCGGCTTGCCCGGTTCGACGCCGTAGAGGTCGAGCGTTTCCTTCGATTCCTTCGAGAGGTCCATCAACTCGGGCGCCGACGACTGCATGCGGTACGCCATCTCAAACGAGTTGATGCGCGTCGAGATTTCGGGATCGCCGGTGGCCTTGAGGCGCTCTTCGTTCATCGCCTTGATGGCGTCGAGCGACTCGCGCTGCGTGGTGTCGTCGATGCCTTTCGGATTCGACAGATAGAGCACGGGATCGCCCGAGTTGCGCAATTGCACGCCCTGATGCGTGGTCGGCAGGAACCCCGAACCCCAGCAACTGTTTCCGCCGGACGGGCCTTTCGCGCCGCTCGAAAACACAACGAAACCGGGGAGATTTTTCGACTCGCTGCCGAGGCCGTAGACAGTCCAGGCGCCGAATGAGGGGCGGCCGAACTGCATTGAGCCGGTATTCATCAGCAACTGCGCGGGCGCGTGATTAAAGGCGTCCGACACCATCGACTTCACAATGCAGATGTCGTCGGCGACCTTGGCCGTGTGCGGAAGGAGTTCCGATAGTTCCGCGCCAGACTGGCCGTATTTGGCGAACTTGAACTTCGGCCCGAGCAGCTTCGAATTCGGATTGATGAACGCGGCGCGGTAGCCCTTCAGGAGGTCGGCGGGCGGCAGCGTGCCATCGAATTTGGTCAGCGTGGGCTTGTTGTCGAACAACTCCATGTGGCTGGGGCCGCCGGCCATGAAAAGGTAGATGACGTTCTTAGCTTTCGGCGTGTGGTGCGGCTGTTGTTTCGATTGGCCGTGGAGGAGTGTTTGCAGGGCCATGGCGCCCATGCCCACGCCACATTGATTGATGAACCAGCGTCGTTGCATATCGGGTTACTCCTTGGTGATCGCTTCGTCGAGATTGAGCAGCACGCGGCTGACGGTGACCCACGCCGATTGGGCGTCCTTCTTCTGCGTCTGGCGCGCAAGCAGCGTGAGCATCGTGTCCTTCTCGGTCTGCGAAGGCACGCGGCTGAGCACACGGCGGAAGGCGAACTGCAGGCGCGACGCATCGGTCGCGCCGCCTTCGGCGAGCGTCTTCTTCGCGAGCGCTTCGGCGGCTTCGAAGAACAGCGGCTCGTTGAGCGTGGTCAACGCTTGCAGCGGCGTGTTCGAACGAGGACGGCGCACGCAGCTCATGTCGCCGTTCGGTGTGTCGAAGGCTTGCAGCATCGGGTACGGCACGCTGCGGAAGCGGAACGTGTACAGTGCGCGGCGGTAGCGGTTGGCGCCTTTTTCTTCGTACCAGTTCTTGGGGCCGTAGCTGGTGGGCGGCAGGAAGAGGAAGTCGGGCGCGGGCGGGTAGACGCTCGGGCCGCCGACCTTCGCGTTGAGCAGGCCGCTCGATGCGAGTGCGATGTCGCGCACGATTTCGCCTTCAACGCGCAGCCGCGGCGCGCGGGCGAGCAGCCGGTTGTACGGGTCTTTCGCGAGAAGTTCCGGCGTCGCATTCGAGGTCTGTTTATACGTGTTGCTGGTGACGATGGCGCGGTGGAGTTTCTTCATGCTCCAGCCGTTGTCCATGAAATCGACGGCGAGCCAATCGAGCAACTCCTTGTGCGAAGGCGGTTCACTTTGGCGGCCGAGGTCCTCGCTTGTGCCGATGATACCGGTGCCGAAATAAGCCTGCCAAACGCGGTTGACGATGGCGCGCGCGGTGGTCGGCGAGTTGCGGTCGACCAGCCATTTGGCGAACGTCAGACGGTTGACGGGGGCGTCGGCGGGGATCTGATGAAGGAACGCGGGCGCGCCAGGGGTTACGGTTTTGCCGGGCTTGAGGAAGTCGCCGCGCATGAGCTGATGGGTCTCGCGCATCTCTTCGCGTTCGTTGAGCACGAGCTGGGTTGTGCCTTCGGGGTGCTCGCGCCACGCGGCTTCGATGGCGGCGTTGGCCAGACTCCATTCGGGGACTGTTGTTCGCCACTGGCTGAACACAGCGCCAGTTTCGGCCTCGCTTCGGTTGGGCTTGCCGATCAACGCGCGGACGCTTTGCGGAAGCGGGTCGGCTTCGGCGGCTTCGTTGGTAACAGAGAGGCGGAAGCGGCCGAGGTTGTGATTCATGTTGTCGTCGGAATTCCAGCCGCCGTGGCGCTGCGTGAGAAACACTTCGAGGA
>VFZQ01000536.1 GCA_016871135.1 Acidobacteriota bacterium
ACACCGCAGAAGACCAATGCGCCGAGCCTTCCGTTCGCGCCCGGATTCGGCACTGTTGGATCGAAGTCCGCGCACTTGTCGCCGTCATTCAGCGCCGGCAGATTAAATTCGTAGCGCAAGCCGAGATTCACCGTGAGCTTCGAGGTGATGCGCCAATCGTCCTGAAAGTACATCGCGTTGTATCGCCACAACATGCCGACGCGGCGTGGTGTGTGAATCGTCGTCGCGCCCGCGTTGCCTAAGAGAAAAGACGCGAACGCCACGCCGCCGCCGAGGTTCCGATTGCCCTGCGCGGGCAGCGCTGTCATTGCTGTCGCAAACCCCACCGTCCCCGCGCCCGATTGTTGTCCCAAGCCCACATATGGCGCGTATTCGAAAAGGTAGCCCGTCTTGAAGATGTGTTTTCCGCGGGTCCAGCTTAGGTCGTTATTGAAGGAGTACACCGGGTTTTCGCTACCATTGAAACCGTTGCCGCCCCATTGCGGAAAGTCGACGAGCGTGACGACGGGCAGATTGCGATTGCAGTCGGGCACGTTCGGAATGCAGATCTTGTCCTTCCAATTGCCGCCTTCGGTGATCGGGTAGTTGTTGTCCTTGAACAAGTTGATACCGAAGTAGAACCGGTTGTGCAACCGTGGAGAAAGCGTCCAGTCCCAACTGCCGCGATACACCGGCGAAGTGTCCGACAGCCATGCAAACGGGTTCATGATGCCGGGGATACCTGGAGGCCCCGATGGCCCGGGCGTGCGCTCGCGCTCGTTGTAGGCGATGTAGGCCGAGAGGCGATGCATGTCTGTCAACACGTGATCGAACTTCACGCTCCATTTGTCGTTCGGGTTCACCGTCGTGCCCGACTGCCAATAGTTTTCGAGCCAGTACTCGGGCGTTCCCGGTATGACGTCGGTGCGGTTCGGCTTCATCTGTGGCGCGGCGAGATCGGTCAGCTTGCGCGCGATCGAATCGAACCGGCCCTGCGGCACGATGTTGTTCGGGAAGGGATCGCGCACGTAGTTGCGCTGCGTCTCGTCGAAGCGCGTCGTCAGGGGATCGAAAATGTTGTAGCGGATGTAGCTGCCGTCGGCGTTGCGAGTGCGGCTGACGGCGTTGCGGAAGTCGCCCTTGAAGAACTCCTCGGGCGGCAGCGCGCTGACGTTCGTGTTGCCGCCGACACGATTACGAAAGCCTTCGTAGGAGAAAAAGAAAAACGTTTTGTTGTTTTTCTTGTAGAGTTTCGGAATCTGGACCGGGCCTCCGGCGGTCATGCCGAAATCGTGCTGCCGGTAGACCGGCGTCGTACGATTGAAGAAGCCGCGCGCGTCGAACGCATTGTTGCGCACGAAATCGAACAACGTGCCGTGATATTTTCGGCCGCCGGACTTCGACACGAAGCTAACCAGTCCGCCCCCGGCGCGCCCGAATTCCGCTTTGAAGCCGTTGGTCTCGACGGCGAACTCCGTGATGGCATCGAGGGACGGCGCGTTCACCGCAGCCCATAGCGTCGAACCCGCTCGATTCGTACCCGCCGACGCCCCATCCAACTGGACGCCGAAGGCGCCTTCCTGGCCGCCGCCGATTCGAAAGTCCTGATCGCCACCATTCACTTGGGCCGTTATCGCCGCCAGATCGAACGGCGAGCGCATATTGTCGGCCATCACCGTTGGCAACGCTTCGATCATGCGATCGGAAATCGTGTTCTGAATTTTTGCATTGTCGATCTGCAACTGCGCGCCCGACTCTTGGACCTCAATCGTCTGCCGCACCTCGCCGACCTCGAGCCGTGCGTCGATGCGCGCCGACGCGCCCGCCTCCACGCGCACGTTGTTGTGGACTGACGATTTGAAGCCCGCGTGTTCGATCGTAAGCTTGTAAGCGCCGACAGGCAGGCCGGGCAGATGAAAGTCGCCCCGTTCGCCCGATGTTTGGCGGAACGTGGTGCGCGAATCGTTATGCGTTGCGACGATGATGGCCCCGGGAATCGCCGCCGCACCAGCGTCGCTGACGGTGCCGGTAAGATTGCCGCGATCGGACTGGGCGCACAAGGCGGCACTTAGCAATACGAGACTGAAGCGCATTGGAATTCGATAGTCCTATCGAAGTTCGTCGTCTGAGTCAAGGCGGTTGACCCCACCGCGAAACGCCCATGCCACGGCAATTGCGTTCCACCCACGGCGCTTGACATTTCACCCCAGACTATTTCATCAATAGAGTCAAGGGTTTGTGGCGTCACAAAAAAGCCACGTTGTTTGTCTTGCACGAATAGAATATTCGGGCAAGTCTGGGGACAATCGAGGTTTTCATGAACGCTTACCGGTTCCCCGCGGCGCTAGCGGCGCTGACCCTTGCTCTCCCCCTCTGCTCGCAGACCAGTCTCGGTCGCCTCAACGGCCAGATCGCTGACGCATCCACGGCGGTTGTGAACGGCGCCGCCGTCGAGGTGCGCAGCACAACTACAGGTCTCCTTCGGACGACAGCGTCTGACGCGACTGGCACTTATCGCGTCGAAGCCTTGGAGCCCGGCGCCTACGATGTGTCTGTCAAGATGGCCGGCTTCACAACCTTCGTGAAGCGGAATGTACCGGTGCAGGCGGGCACGGCTTCGAGACTTGATGTTGTTCTCGAGGTCGGCGCCGCCGCGACCGTTGTCGAAGTCACCGCGGGATCGGAAGTGTTGCTGCAGGCCGAATCGGTGACACGCGGCGGCAGTATCTCTGCTCTCCAGGCGCAGGAGTTCGCGATCGCCGGAAGGAATGCGGTCGCGTTCGCGCTTACGCTGCCGGGCGTTTCCTCCAACCGCTTCGGCTTCGGTATCGGCACTTTTTCGGTTAACGGCAGCCGCGGGCGCTCGAACAACTTCATGGTCGACGGCTCCGACAACAACGACACGGGTATCGCCGGCCAAGCCATGCAACTGCGCAACCCCGATGCCGTCGCCGAAGTGGCCGTGCAGACGTCGAATTTTGATGCCGAGTTCGGGCGCGCCGGCGGCGCCACGGTCAACACCGTAACGAAAATGGGGTCGAACAACCTGCACGGCTCGCTCTTCCATCTCTTCGATTCCACCTATGACGACGCGACCACGAATACCACTTCGCTGAACCCGGCTGTGATCCGGCGTGGCCGGCCGCTACCTGGCACCGAGAACTGGTTCGGTGGTACCGTTGGCGGACCGGTCAAAAAGAACAAGACCTTTTTCTTCGCCGGCTACCATCAGCAACGCCAGGCTTCGACTTCGGCCACATCGTTCGGCGCGCCCTCCGCCGCGGGTTGGTCGGCACTTGACGCCTTGTTTCCGAACGGCCGCAACGAGCGCTACGACCTCTTCAAGAAATCGTTGAATGGGCTTACCGCGACCTCCCAGTTCTTTCCCATGATCATGGGCGACGGCCGGCCAAACGTTGAGTTCGGTACCGCCGGAGCGAGCTTTCCGCTTTCGCTCACCGACAAGCAGCTGATCGTTCGCGGCGATCACAGCTTCTCCGAAAAGGACACGCTCATGCTGCGGTTCATCGATCAGCGCCAGGTCAACGGCCCCGCTCAATTGAATCTGCCGAACTTCATCACCACGCAGCAGATCCTGAACAAGAACGCGCAGATCAACGAGACCCACATCTTTTCGCCGTTCGTGACCAACGAGCTCCGTGTCAGTTACGCGCGCATCATCTTCGACTTCCCGCTCGATGCGCCTGCCGATTTCGCCAAGTCGATCCCGACCTATACACTCGGCGGCGGAGCGCCAAACCTCGGTGTCGGCACGGTTTTCCCGCAAGGCCGCTTGGCCAACAACTACACGTTGCAGGACACTGTCTCCTGGATCAAAGGCCGCCACACGATCCGCACTGGTGTCGACCTCGTTAACCAGCGCGCTAAGGATCTCGCTCCCGCGCGCGAACGCGGTGAACTCGCCTATGCGACCACCGCCGGCTATTCGATCTTCGCCAACTTCATCGACGACTTCGGCGGAACCAACGGCGCCGCCAGCAAGACGTTCGGAAGCCCGGCGAACTATCCGCGGGTATTCCGCCAAGCCCACTTCTTTCAGGACCGCTGGCGCGCGACGACCAATCTGACGCTCACGCTCGGCGTTCGCTACGACTACTTCGGCGTGCCGATGAACGCGCTGCCGTATGCCGTATTTTCTGGCCTCTTCAATGTGAATCCGCAGATGCTCGACGGCCCCTACCGGCAGCCGTCGAAAGTGAAAGCGGACAAGAACAACTGGTCGCCTACGCTCGGTATCGCATGGTCGCCTTCGTTCAAGGATGGCTTCCTCGGCACGATCTTCGGCGACAAGAAGTCCGCCATTCGTACCGGTTACCAAATCGGCTACGACACGTTCTTCAACAATATTTTGTCGAACGCCGCGACTTCGGTTCCGAACCACGCCTGTCCAAATTAGGCTCTGAAAGAAGAGAGGCAAGGTCCTGGTAGGGTTAGAAGACGTTCCGCCAAGAACAGAATCCAACCCGACGAGG
>VFZQ01000537.1 GCA_016871135.1 Acidobacteriota bacterium
TTGGATTCTGTTCTTGGCGGAACGTCTTCTAACCCTACCAGGACCTTGCCTCTCTTCTTTCAGAGCCTAATTTGGACAGGCGTGGTTACGGAAGAATGTTCACGTATACACGCTATGTCGCTAGCGGCTGTTAGACCCGCCGTGGGAGCGCTCGCGCTTCTAATGCTGGCTGCGTTCCAGTGCGGACCGCAGCCGGCGCCGGCATCCGGAGCTCCCAGTAGTTCGCCAACACCCGGTCCCGGTTTCGACCCGGCGGCGTTTCAAAAGGCGGCGGCATCGTTGGATTCGGCGCGGTCGCTGCTCATTACGGACATCGGTGTGGTCGAATCGCGAAGTCAGGCTTGCGATATTGGCCTGCGTGATGCGAATGAATGTACGGACAGTACGGGTCTCGGTACGTTTCGCTCGGCATTTGTCGCTGCAGTGACCGGCCCAGGCAGCCGTTCAATCTCTGAAGCGAAAGCAGGCCGAATGGCCAAGAAGTGGTTGAGCGGAGCCGGCGCGGCTCGAGCCCTGGCGGAGTTAGCGGCGCGCAATTCGAACTGGATGACCGGTAACGGCAGTCCTGCGGAACGGGTTCTGGTGACAGCGCCGTTCCGCTTGAACGCGGTGGCGATCCGGCCGGATCTGTCTCCGCCGGAATTGCGCCTCGTCTTCGGCGCATTTTCGAGATCGAACGGTGACGTCATTCCGGCCAACGTGATCTTCGAATATCCATTGCGGCTCGACGAGACATTGGCCTACCGCTGGGCGATGTCGTGGGCAAGTTTGTCGACCGACAACATGTGGAAGGACCGGATTTGGGACGCCATTCGCGCCTCCCTTACCTTCCAGTCGTCCGCACGGATTCGCGTCAACTTCGATCCGAGCGGCGGGCAATGGGTGATGGCGGAGTTCTCCGCGGATTCGACCGGTGTGCGCCCGGCGAAACTCGCCTCAACACCGGCCGCGGCGACGAATTGCACGCCGGCATTGGCGAAGTTTCTATCGGACCCAGCGATTAGTACGCTGATCCTTCAGTCGGACCAACCGCCATCAAGTCTTCCGATTCCACCCGAAATTCAAACGGAACAGGTTGGCAATGCTCTCAGCCCTTGGCACGCCAGCGGCATCGGGAGCGATCTCAGGCAAAAATTCGCTCTCGGCACATGCGATGGGTGCCACGGAATCGAGACTGATACACACTTCCAACACGTCGCCAACAGAACTCGCGGTGTGGCCTCGACACTCTCAGCGTATTTGACATCTCCCGCGGAAACGCCGGTTGCCAACCTGAAGGCCTGTGGTGCGGCGTCTCCGAATCTGAATCGGGCCTCCGCAAAACACAACGCTCTGGATTTTAGAAAAAGCAGGCTCGCGGCGATTATCCACAACAAGAAGTTCTTGACTACGCCGCGGACGAAGAACTATTTCACTTCAATGCACTCCCACTAACCCCAACTTGCACCAGCGCCCCAGCTCCCCTATACTAAAAGTTCGGGCGCTTCGCGCGCTCACGGCCAGGTATGTCCCTAGCCACAAGAACAGGAAAGATTCATGCCGAAGCGTACATTTCAGCCCAACAACCGCAAACGCGCCAAGACTCACGGATTCCGCGAGCGGATGAAGACCAAGAACGGCCGGGCCGTGCTGGCGCGCCGCCGCGCGCGAGGCCGTTGGAAGTTGACGGTCAGTGACGAACGCGCCGTTCGCGCCTCCAAGATCGCCTAATTCAGGCGGTTACCGGTATCCGAAAACCAACCGGCTGCTCAAGTCCGCCGACTTTCGCAAAGTCTACGACCAGGGCAGCCGTTTTTCATGTCCCTACTTTGTGGCATTCCTGCTACTCCATTCCGGTGAACCAGGGCCTCGTCCATCGGGACCCCGTATCGGCTTTACCATCCCTCGCGCCGTGGGCAAGGCCCACGACCGCAACCGTATTCGCCGCCGCATCCGCGAAATGATCCGCGTGCGGCTCGCCGGTACAAATCCCTCACTCGACATCGTCCTGAACCCGCGTCGTGCCGCGCTCGAAGCGCCGCAGGCCGATCTTGCCCGCCAGGTCGAAAGGCTTATCGAACGATGCCGCGCGTGATCGTCCTGGGCCTGCTTCGCTTTTATAAGGCCGCGATCTCTCCGTGGCTGCCGTCGGCCTGCCGCTTCCGGCCGACGTGCTCCGAATACATGTACGACGCCGTCGCCGAATATGGCGCGGCGCGCGGCGTTTGGCTTGGCCTGAAGCGCCTCGGCAAGTGCCATCCGTTCCACCCGGGCGGATATGATCCCGTAACCGCAAAGAGTTCTCATAATGGCTGATGGAAAAAAAGAAATGACCATGGAGCAGCGGCTGCTGCTCGCTTTCGTTTTGATGGGCGGCGTGATTTTCCTGTCGCAGTACCTGCTGCCGAAGCCGCCGCAACCCGCGCCACAGCAAAAGAAGGCCGAGACGGCCAAGAAGCAGGAGACGCCCGCGCCGGTTGCCGCCACGCCGGTCGACACAAATGCAACGCCTGCCGCCGCCGAAAAAGTCGAATACCCGGTCTTCGAAAACGGCCTCTATCGGGTCAAGTTCTCCAACAAGGGTGCCGTTGTTCTCGAATGGACGCTCAAGGCCTTCAAGGACGCCGACGGCAAGCCGCTCAACCTCGTCAGCACGGCGAATGCCGATCTCACCGGCGTTCACCCCTTCGCCTACGCGTTCAAGGATCTGAAGCCCGCGCAGGAGCTCAACGACAAACTCTTCGCCGTCGTCAGGACCCCCGAGGGCATCGCCTTCAACTACGCCGATGCCTCCACCGTCGCGCGCAAAGCCTTCCGCTTCGTCGACGGCAAGTACCTCGTCGAGGTCGATAGCTCGGTCGCCGAAAAGACCGTTCCCATCACGCACTCCCTCGTCTGGCGCGGCGGCTTTGGCGATCACACCGTCCAAAAGTCCTACGCCGCGCAGTTCTCGGTATTCCTGCCTCCCAACGACTCCTCTCCGACTACATACGAAAGCGCCAAAGCCAAGGACGCTCCGGTCGTCGATGCCGGCAACTACGTCTTCGCCGGCTTGCAGGATTCCTTCTTCGCCGCGGTCGCGCTGCCCAAGCCCGGGCAGGTTGTCGAACTCACCACGCTGTCCGATTCGCTTCCCTATCCCCCGGGCTCCAATGAGAAGCTGCCGCATATCGGCGCGGGTTTGGGTGTCGCGGGGCGGAATCAGTTCACGATGTATCTCGGCCCGAAGGATCTCGATCTGCTCGAAGCCACCGACAAGCGCCTCGTCTCACTGGTCGACTGGGGCTGGTTCGGCTGGATCGGCCGCCCACTGTTCGCCGCGTTGCGCTGGCTCGATTCGACCTACGTCCACAACTGGGGCTGGTCGATTATCATTCTGACCGTGCTTATCAATCTCGCGCTCGTGCCGCTAGCGCTGTCGAGCATGAAGTCGATGAAAAAGATGCAGTCGCTGCAGCCACAGATCCAGGCCATCAACAAGAAGTACGAAGGCATCGGCTTCAACGACCCGCGCAAAAAACAGCAAAACGAAGAAGTGATGGCGCTCTACAACAAGCACAACGTCAACCCCGCTGGCGGTTGCGTACCGATGCTCTTGCAGTTCCCGTTCTTCATCGGCTTCTATAAAGTGTTGAACGTCGCCATCGAACTGCGCGGCACCCCGTGGTATTGGGTGAAGGATTTGAGCCAGCCCGAAACGCTCGCGGTGCGCATTCTTCCGTTGCTGATGATTGGCAGCCAGTTCTACCTGCAGAAGATGACGCCCACCAGCGGCATGGACCCCGCGCAAGCCCGCATGATGCTACTCATGCCGCTCATGATGGGTTTCTTGTTCTACAATGCTTCAAGCGGTCTGGTGTTATACTGGCTTACCGGAAACATCGTAGGCATCGCGAAACAGCTGGTGTTCAACAAAATTTCGTCCGACACCGTTTCCGCGCCTCAGCCAGCGCCGAAGAAGAAAGGGAAATAAAGGACACGTTCCTAACGACAGCATGAGCGGCCCGAGGAAATATACAGTCGAAGATCACGGACCGCGAATCCGCACCTTCTTGGAACCGATTCTGGAAACCGCCGGGCTGGAGCTTTCCATCAACGTGCAGCCCGGACGAACGGCGCATCCCGAGATCGAAGATCCCGATGTAATGGTGCTGTTTAGTGGCGAAGACACCGACATCCTTCTCGCCAACAAGGCCGAATTGATGCTCGCCCTCGAACATCTCACGCTCGAAATTCTCGACGTCCCTTCCGACGAACACGCGCTTGTCTGTTTCGACGCCGACGACTTCCGCATGATGCGCGTCGAAGAGCTGCGCATGACCGCAAAGACAGCCGCCGAGCGCGTGCGCAAGACCGGCCAGTATTTCCAGTTCAATCCGATGACCAGCCGCGAACGCCGCATCTTGCACCTCGCGCTGCGCGATGAGCCGGAAGTGAAGAGCGAGAGTTTTGGCGCCGGTCCAACGCGGCAGGTCGTGATCTATCG
>VFZQ01000538.1 GCA_016871135.1 Acidobacteriota bacterium
CAGCCCGCCCGGCGCCGCCGCGCCATGACACCCCGCGCACCGCGCGCGCAGCAATGCGTTGACATCGCCCTGCGCGAAAAGGGCCGCGGTGGAAAGGAGGAGTTCTCGAACCATTACGACTATCTTAATTTCTGCTAGCATTCTTCGCATGACCCGCTGGCTACTCGCTTTCTTCACGCTCACCCTCGCCGCGCAGGATTTCCGCGCGAGCCTCACCGGCCTTGTCGCCGATCCACAAGGCGCTTCCGTCGCCGGCGCGCGCGCTCGCGCCATCAACACCGCGACGAAAGCCGCCGCCGATGCCGTCACCAACGATGCGGGCCGCTATTCGATTCCGTTCCTGATTCCCGGCAAATACGCGGTTGAAGTCGAAGCGACCGGCTTCAAGAAGACCGTGCGCGAGAATGTCGAGTTGCAGATCAGCGTGCAGGCGTCGCTCGATTTCGCGCTCGAAATTGGCGCGATCACCGAACGCGTCACGGTCAGCGCGCAGATCTCGCCGCTCGATACGGAGACGGCCTCGCGCGGAGGCATCGTCGATAGCGAACTACTGCAAAACGTGCCGAACGCCGGCCGCAACATCTATCAGTTGGCATTCGCGATGCCCGGCGTGCACAAGCCTTCCACCGCGCAAGGCACCGCGTTCAGTCTCGACGGCCTCGCCAACTCGCGCACCGCGATCAACGGCGCCGCGGCCGGCGTCGGCGGCACCGAGTCGAATACCGACATCCTCGTCGACGGGACTTCGGACACCAAGGGCGATCGCCAAGTCATCATGATTCCCGCGCTCGATTCCGTGCAGGAGTTCCGCGTGCTCACCAACATCTACGACGCGCAGTATGGCCGTACCGGCGGCGGAATCATCACCACAACAACCAAGTCCGGCACCAACGATTTTCATGGCTCCGTGTTCGATCGCTACTACGACGATCGACTCAACGCAAACTCCTATTCGAATAATCTTCGCGGCGTTCCCCGCCCATCGATCACGCAGCACAACTACGGCTTTCAAACCAATGGCCCCATCTGGATCCCGAAACTCTTCGACGGCCGCAACAAGCTGTTCTACATGGTGAGCTACGATTCCTCGCCATCGTCGAGTCTCTACACTTCACAGTTCACGACACCGCTGCCCGAGATGAAGACCGGCGATTTCTCGAACCTGCGCGCGGCCAATGGACAGCCCGTGCTGATCTACGATCCGGCCACCACGCGTCTCGGCGCCAATAACGTCTACACGCGCCAACCGTTCGCGGGCAATCGCATTCCGCAGAATCGATTCGATCCCGTCGGCGCGAAACTCGTCAGCTACTACCCCGCGCCTACGCGCGATGGCGACACCGCCGCGCGCGTCAACAACTTCTTCCAGACGTCGAACAACTCCGGCCAGCTCTGGCAGTGGACCGGCCGCATGGACATTCGCGCCGGATCGAAGAATTCGTTCTTCGGCCGGTACGGCGAAACGAACATGACACGCTGCTGCGACATGCGCTACCCCGAAAACAACCCCGCCGAAACCAGTACGATTCTTCCTCGCGTCCGCCGCGGCCGCACGTTGACTTTAGATTGGGCACGCATTCTGAATCCGTCGACGACCCTTAATCTGCGCGCTGGTTTTTCACGGCTCGAAAACCTCGCCTGGAATCCGGCCACTCTCGCGTTCAATCCCACCGAACTCGGCCTGCCCGCCTCTCTTGTCTCGCAGTTCGCGCGCCCGCAGTATCCGCTCATCAACATGGGCCAGTACATGTCGCAAGGTTCGGGGCCATTCGTACAGGCCGACGACACCTACACGCTCGGCGCATCGGGCGGCAAGGTGTTCGGCAATCACGTGACCAAGTTCGGCATAGAACTGCGTGAGTTTCGCGCCAACAATTTGAGCTACGGCTCTCCGAGCGGCAGCTTCGCGTTCTCGCGGCTATGGACGCAAGCCGACCCCAATCGCGCCGATGCGTTTTCAGGCAATGAAATCGCCACCGCGCTGCTTGGCCATCCCACCGGCGGATCGATTGAAGTTCCGATCACGCCCGCGCATGTGAGCCGTTACTACTCGTTGTTTTTTCAAGACGACTGGAAATTGAGCCGCAGGCTTACCTTGAATCTGGGCGTGCGCTGGGATTACGAATCGCCCGTGTGGGAACGCTACAACCGCCAGACGCGCGGCTTCGCGTTCGGCACGGCCAGCCCAATCGCCGACCAGGTGAAGACGCGCCCCGGCATCGAGAATTGCCCCGCATGCCGGAACCTGACCGGCGGTCTGCTCTATGCCAGCAAGAGTGGAGACGACCGCCTCGCTTTCGCGCCCGACCGCAACAACTTCCAGCCGCGTATCGGCGTGGCGTATCAGCTCTCGAACAGAACCGTCTTGCGCGGCGGTTTCGGAATCTATTCGCTTGGCCAGTGGGCGCTTGGGCCGGCAACCGGCTTCAGCCGCACAACGCCGATCATCACGACTATCGACGGCGTCACTCCCTCGGCGAACATTCGCAATCCGTTCCCGTCGGGTTTGCTGCAGCCCGTGGGGTCGAGCCTGGGGCTCGCCACCGACCTCGGCCTCGGCCTCGGTTTCAACTACACCAATCGAACACTCCCGCTTTCAGAGCAGTATTCGATCGGCTTCCAGCACGAATTCTGGCGCGGCGCCGTCGCCGATCTCTCCTACATCGGCAACTTCACGCACGGCCTGCCCGTCGCATCGGTGCTCAACTACATTCCAACCGAACAACTGGGCCAGCCCGCCGCGTTCTACAACGCACGCGTAGCGAATCCGATGGCCGGCCTGCTTCCCAACAACCCGGCGCTCAACGGCGCCACGGCCGTGCGCAGCGCGTTGATGGTCGCGTATCCGCAGTACGCCGCCGTCAATGCCGCCAATGTGCCCGCGGGCAAGAATCGTTACGACTCCGCGCAGATCTCGGTGCGCAAGCGATTCGGCAACGGCCTGAACTTCCAGTCGAACTACACGATCTCGAAGACGCTGGAACAACTCGTCTTCACCAATCAGCAGGACAACAATCTTGCCGATCTCACTAAACCGCGCCTCGAAAAACGCCTCACGATCTTCGACGTGCCGCAAAAGGTATCGCTGCTCGGCACCTACGAACTGCCCTACAAGGGCGGCAACGCATTCACCAAGACAACACTCGGCGGCTGGAAACTCGGCTGGAACTGGACGTTCCAATCGGGTTTCCCGATCGACTTCCCCAACGCCGCGCCGCTCGAAGCCCGCAGCGCGAAGCTGCCGGCCGATCAACGCTCGCTCGGCCGCTGGTTCGATACGTCGCTCTTTCCGCGCGTCGCCGGGCCCGTGCCGTTCACGCTGCGCAACTTCCCCACGCGTTTTCCCGACGTGCGATTCATGGGCTTCGCCAACTACGACTTCTCGCTGCAAAAGAATTTCAACATCATCAAGGAACGGGTGCGCACGCAACTGCGCGCGGACTTCATCAACTCGACAAACAGCCCGTATTTCACCCAACTCGTCGGTAATCCCCCGAATGTGACCAACGCCAACTTCGGGCAGATCAACCCGCAGCAGAACAATTCACCACGAAACATTTATCTGGAGTTCCGGTTGTTCTTTTGAACCATGAAGTAAATTCTCCTCCTCTCTTCGATCGCGTTGGACGCCAGAATCAGTCCGACCGCGCGTTCACGCAGAAAGGCGAAGGCATAGCCGGTTCGTGCACGTCAGAACGTGGCACGATGCAATTCACAGGCAAGCTCGCATCGCGGGACAAGATATCGGGCTTGGTGCGCGCGGTCGAGTTTAGCGTGGAAGGGAGTTCCGGGCGGGGCGAATCTGCCCGTAAAATGGTACATGGCTTGGAGTACCTGGATCTGCGCCTATGGCATCTGCGTGATCCTTTGCGCGCGAGCGTCTGCGTGTGTGTGTCTTACCGTTACTCCGATGTGCGCTCAGGGTGGAACGCGTTCTGAATCGAAAGCGGTCTTCGTAGGGCAAGTCACAGACGTTTGGCCATCTCGTGAAACGATCCACGCTCTATCGGAGGACCTGACGCTCGCCGAGGTGAGGCAACTCATCTCGGACCGATGGCGCGGCGTGCTTAGCGCAGAAGAGGAACAATACCTTCGCACAACTCTGGACAAGGACTCGCTCGTTTTCCGATTCGGAGTTATTCAACGGGTGCGAATCACCGTTACGGAAGTTCTTGCGGGACCGCGGATTCGTGAGATTTATACCGATGTGTCGAGCTGTGGCTATCGATTCGAGCCTGGCTTGACCTATTTGGTCAGCGCGAATCAAACGGGGTTGCGCTATCACGCGGGAGCGTGTTCGCGAACCAGCAGAGTTGAATCCGATTCTGCAATCGAAGACCTAAAGGCGCTACGGGCTTGGCGCGGTGGCAAGCCTCTCCCTCCGCGGATTTATGGGCGAATACCCATCAGTGAAGTGCGACCGGATACTCGAGTTCGCCTGGTCGACGGTCAAGGCCGGGAGACA
>VFZQ01000539.1 GCA_016871135.1 Acidobacteriota bacterium
CCACAATTGGCACCGCGTAGTTTGCGAGCGGCACCTGATGAAACGTCTCGACGCCGGCCGCGTCGACCCACAAACGCAGGTCGCGCGGCGACACGCTCGAACAATACGGCCGCGCCGCTTGAGATCTTCAACAGCAAATACGCTCCGGGCTGCGCGCGGCATGCGATACCGAATCGCGTTTTTCCGCGGAGTGTTTTCGATTCTGCCGTCGCGGGCGGGAGAGGCTTGTCGATGCTTGCGCCGTCGTCGATCCAACGGCGAATCGTCGCGATCTGTTCGGTGCTGAGCTTTTCGGCGCCGAGAGGCATCGTCTGCGAGCGCCCGCGGCGACCGTCGATGTAGTGCACCAGGAGGCTTGCTTCGGCGTTGCCAGGTTCGATGAGTTTCCCTTTGTTGCCGCCCTTCATCAGGCCAGCGTACGATCGCGTGTTCAGACCACCGGCATCGCCGTGGCACGAATTGCAATGCATGGCGAGGATCCGGGCGACATCTTCGTGGAAACTCACCGGCGGCCGACGGCGACGACTTTGCCGTCGCGGAAATCGATTTCGATGAGTTTTTCACTGGTCGGAATGCGCGCGATGACCTTCTTGGTCTTCGCGTCGATAACGGCGCCGCCATCGGGATACGCGTACTTCCCGTCGATGCTGAACGAAACCCAACCGGGATGCGGCCGCTCGCTCGGATCCTTGAAGAGCGCGACATCGGCGACATGCTTCGGCGGCAGTTTCGTCACGTCGTAGACGTAGACATAGCCGTATACGCCGTCGACGACCCAGACTTCTTTTTGATTCGGCGTGAGATTGATGCCATGGCTGGGCGTGGAGTGCGGCTTGCGCGCGGGCGGATTCGGAATCTGTTTGATGCGTTCAAGCGGAGTCTTTGCTTCGACGCGATGCAGCATCTTGCCGCCCCACTTCGCGCCGTCCTTCACCGCGCCGACTTCGAAGCCGAGCAGCCAGTCGACATTGGCGTAGACGTACTTTTCGTTGTCGCTAACGGCGAACGGGCGGATGCCTTTCGAGAACGGCCCGATCTTGCCGATTACCGCATTCGTCTTCGTGTCTCCGATGTAGACCCAAGGCTCGGTCAACACTTCCATGTAAACGCGTGAGCCGTCTTTATTCATCCAGGTATTGTGCGGGCCGATGCCGAGGATCGGGTGATCGTCGGGCGCGTAGGCTTTGCCGTGCGCGACTTTAATCTGCCCCTTGGGGTCGCCGGTGGCCGCATCGACCACGAGCCAGATGTCGCTGTCACGCATCGGAATGTAGATGGTTCTGCCGTCGGGCGACATCGCCTGGCTATCAGCGTAGCCCTCTTTGTAGTGCCGTCGCCAAACGACTTTGTCGGTTGCAAGATCGATGCAGATGAGATCGTCCTTCAGATTCGACGTGACGTAGAGTTTGCCGAGCGGCACGCTGGCAGAGATGCCTTTGTAAGTGGCGGAGTCGGGGATGTCGATCTTACGAACGAATTTGTGGCCGTTGTCGATGTCGTAGACACTGATGCCGGTTTTGTCGGTGACGTAGAGCAGGCGCTGCAGAGAGGCGGCGTTGCCCAGGCACGCGGTTAACAGCATTGCGGAGAGAACTCTCATGCCGATGGAGTGTATCAGACCGCGCGGTGTGGAGGAATCGGCCGCACCGGCCGATAGAATGGAAACACGTGCATCTCGATGCGACATCCGGACTTGTCCGCGCGGAGCGGCGTCCGATCAATTCATTCGAGCTCGCGGATTTGGAGCGGCAGGGCGAGGCCGCCGTTGCTTCGGCGCGGCGGGAACAGCGCGGCCGAATGCCGGCTTCGCTGCTGATCAGCGGTGTGATCTCGGAGGCGGTTCTTTGGGCCAGTGGCGCTCCGTCGATCGCCGGCGCGTCGATTGCGCTCGGCGTAAGTACGTTGGCGGTTCGGCGAACCCGGCGGAGTACCGGTCGAACGCGCGCCGATTGGGCGCAGCGAGTTGCCGAAGCGAAATTGCATCCGGTGGAACACATCGACATCGCGCCGTTGCGCGCGTGGTCGTGCGGAAAGGGCTGGATCTTCGATCTTGGCGGCGGCGTCGGTCTCTTCGCCGAGTTCGATATTCCGGGTGGATCGCCGAAGGCATTGTTGACGTGGAGGAAAGCGCGAGGATGCGTCGATTGGATCGACCAGTCCGGCGCGGAAGTCCCATGTGGTGACGCGCCCACGCCGGCAGTTCCGCTCAACCATCCGCTTTGTAGGATGACGGGACCTGTTGTGTTTTCGCTCGATTCGAAAGATCCGATCGGATCCCTCCTTC
The DNA here is from genome assembly GCA_016871135.1 of Acidobacteriota bacterium. Classification (GTDB taxonomy): domain Bacteria; phylum Acidobacteriota; class Terriglobia; order Bryobacterales; family Bryobacteraceae. Next base: position 2,285 of record VFZQ01000539.1, read on the forward strand.
GATTCGAAGGCGGGCAATCCCCGCTGGAGCCCTCATAGCGCCGCGAGCACTTCCTTGTAAAGATACTTCGCGCCCTCAACGCCGTCCCACGGACCGTCTTCGTATTCCAACGCGAAGACACCCTGGAAGCGCGCGGCGGTCATGATCTTCACGCTCCTCCGCACGTCCTGTTCTTTCCAGCGGTTCCAGTATTTTGCGTGGACCGTGGTGTGTGTATAGGGCGCTAGCGCGGCCAGTCCGTGATAGAGGTGATACTCGTGTTCCCAATTGCAGAAGTCCGGAGACGCTTCGCAATAGGGATGGTTCACCTCGTCGAGCATGATGCGAATGTTCATCGGATTCGCCGTGAGGCCCCAGTGGTTTTCGAGCGTCACCTTCACGCCGACGCGGCCGCCGTGATCGGCCAGTTCTTTCAGCGATTCGATGCAGTAGCCGAGCAGCTTGGCGAGATCGTCAGCCTTTGGATAGTCGGTGGTGACAATCGCGCCGGGAGCGATGCGAGGCCCGCCGCTATTGACGCGCATCGACTTCGCGCCGAGAATGGCGACGCCGTCGAGCCACTTCTTGGCCACGTCAATTCCGGCGCGGCGCTTGGCGGGATCGGGATCGGCGAGATCGCGCGGTGCGTTGTTGGAGATATGATGGCACTTCGTTCCGGAGGCCGCTTGTTTTGCCCCCATCTTGTCGAGCCACTTGCGCGCGTTTGGCAGCGACGGATCAAACTCGAACACCGTGCGCGTGTTGCCGTTGAAGGTCATCTCGCTTTTGGCGTACATCGATTCGTCGGTGGTGTCGCCGAACAGTCCGCTGAAAAGGTCCATCTGATAGACGCCCGGAAACGTGTCCTTGGTAAATTGCGGGAAGTCGAGCATCGTTAGCGTGCCGTACTTCTTTTTCATCTCGTCCGACTGCGGACTGGGGCGGGTTGAGCGCGTCTTGAAGAGCTGCCGAATGGGCCAGGAGTTCGACGCGATGCGGGAGAGTTTTTCTTTTTCGGTCAGCGGGCGGGCGCTGAGTGCGAGTCCGGTGGAGGCTAGGAACGAGCGGCGTTCGGTGGTCATACACTCTCCGGAACGATGTAGGGTTTGCGGTAATCACGGGTGAGGTGTGTATCGGCCTCGCGGTCATTCACGAAGCGAACGGTGCGTGGATCGAACTTTAGGTTGCGATTCAGACGATAGGCGATATTGCCGAGATGGCAGAGCGCGGTGGACAGATGCGTCTGTTCGATTTCGGCGTGCAGCAGCTTCGGATCGCGCGCGCGGACGGCGGCGGAGAAGTTAGCGAAATGGTCAATGTTTGCGGGGCTTTCGACGGCAGGCTCGTTCGTTTTAGATCGGCCGAGCCGAATCGTAAATTCGCCGTTGGCCTTCATTGCCAGGTGGCCCTTCGAGCCGAAGAAGTCCCACGACATCGGCTCCTGCGTGTAGAGGCCGCGAAGCTGGCCCACGATCATTGAGCCGTCTTCAAACGTCCACGTGACGTTCTGCGTATTCGGCGTTTGCGCCTGATCCTTGTAGCCGAAGCGGCCGCCGGTCGATGACACCGCGACGGGAAGAGTTTTTTTCATCGCCCAGCGGCAGATGTCAATCATATGGATGCCGTTGTTGCCGAGCTCGCCGTTGCCGAAGTCCCAGAACCAGTGCCAGTTGTAGTGCACGAGATTTTCGTGATATGGCTGCATCGGCGCGGGACCGAGCCAAAGGTCCCAATTCAAATTCGCCGGCGGTTCTTTTACGGGCTTGAAGCCGATCGAATCGCGGCCTCCGGGAAACACAAAGTTTGTCTGGTAGATGTCGCCGATCACGCCGGCGTGCATCAGTTCGACGGCCTTTCGCCAGCGGCCCCACCAGCGGCGCTGCGTGCCGCCGGCGGCGATACGCTTATATTTACGCGCGGCGGCGACAAGTTGCTGGCCCTCGAAGACGTTGTGCGATACCGGCTTTTCGACGTAGACGTCTTTGCCCGCTTGCATCGCCCAAATCGCGGTGAGCGCGTGCCAGTGATTCGTGGTCGCGATCGTTACGGCGTCGATCGATTTGTTGTCGAAGACGCGGCGCATGTCGGATTCGATGATGGGCCGCTTTCCGGTGCGTTTGAAGACGTCCTGCGAGGCTGCCTCGGCGCGTGCGCCATCGACTTCGACCAGTGCGGCGATCTCCATG
>VFZQ01000540.1 GCA_016871135.1 Acidobacteriota bacterium
GTCAAACAACACGGCGAATTCATAACCGGCACGCTCGCCTTTGATCAATTCGAAAGTCTCCGAGAGGCAGGTTCAGAAGTACGTTTCCGAGCTAGCCAGAAACGGCTACATTGAGCGTGAACAGTCGAGCTACGGAGATTCGAACCGATACTACTTTCTGGAGCGTCCCGAGTTCGCAGCGTTCGAGCTACCCACGAACGATAGTTCGTCCACCCCCACGAACGATAGTTCGTCCAAAGAGAGTCAGATGAAGAGAGAACTACTTGACTCTGACTACGGGTCAACGAATCTCGCTTCGCTCGACTCGTCGGCCCGGTTCGGCGGGTTGCGCGCGCTCGTGGCCGAATCACTCGGTAAGCCGATCTCGAATTCAGCGCTCGGGCGGATCGTCGCGGCTGGTGGCGGAGCGACTGAAGCGCAGATGGTTGACGCGATCAAAGCGGCGCTCGTCCGGTCGAAGGATCAACCGCGGCGGGCGCGGTGGTTCGAGGTGGCCATCGCCGAACACTTCGATCACGCGGCGGGACTTCGGTCGGCGGCTCCGGCTGGCAATGTGCTCGCGATGGAACCGAGGGAAGCGGCGGAGATGGCGAGAGCTTTTGACGCGGTGGAAGATCAAGCGGCATGACGACGAAGGCGAGAGCGGGAAGGCCGTCGAAGCTGACGTCGGAGCTGGTGAACGAGTTGGCAAACCTCTTGCGGGCGGGCGCGATGATCGATGCGGCGTGTTCGTCGGTAGGAATCAGTCGCGATACCTACTACGCGTGGATGCATCGCGGAAGGGAGAAGCGGGCGGGTCTCCACCGCGAATTTACCGACACCGTAAAAAAGGCGCTCGCGTTTTCCGAGATAACGGCGTTGGTGGAGTTGCGTAAAGGCCGACCGGGCTGGCAGGCGTTGGCGTGGTTCTTGGAGCGGCGTCACAAAGGGCGATGGGGGAGGAGAGGGAACAGGCATGGCAAACAATAACGGCGGTCGACGGCCGTCGGACGTGATCGACGATCTCAACGCGCGAATCGATAGGCTTGTCCAGGCGTTCGAAGCAGAGCTGGCGGCGATGACTGCCGCGGCAATCGCGAAGACGGCGGGCGTGATGTTGAAGTCGCTCACGGTGGAGGGCGACACGATCCTTCGAACGCGGGCTAACGCGCGAGCGTTGCGCGATATCGCGAAGACGATCAAGGTCGAACTCGGGCGCGCCGGTGTTCGCGAATTGATCGAAGAGTTCGGCGCGACGCTGGCCGGGCAAATGCCGTTGTTTGACGAGATTCTCTCGCTGATCGGTGCGGCTTCCGGTCGGCGGCTCTCCGTTGACTGGACGGAGGCGGACCGCGAGTTCTTCGCTTCGCGTCAACTGACGGTCGAATCGGGGCTGGAGACGATCATTGAATCGGCGGCGCTGGCGGCTCAACGGCGTGTGATGTTCACTGCGGGCGGGCTTCCGTTCGGCGATCTCGTCGAGGCGATCAACGTCGGGATGCGCGTCCCGGTGGCCGAAGCGGTGACGCTCGCGGAGACGTCTCAGGCGGCGTTCTGGCGAACGATCACGGATCAAGGCTTTCAGAAGATCGAGAAGGGCCTACCGGCTGGCTCAGTTCGATACCGCTACGAAGGCCCGAAGGACAAGCTCACGCGGCCCTTCTGCCAGCGGCTCTTGGCGCGGACGAAACGCGAGGGCTTGACGCGGGCGGAGATCGACGCGCTCGACAACGGCCAGTTACCGGATGCGTTCCATACGGCCGGCGGGTATCGGTGCCGTCATCAGTGGGTTGCGGAGATCGTCGATACGCGGCGCCGCAGGGCGGCGTGATGGGTGACTTCGAATCGGGAATGATCCGGGCGGCGATGTTCGCGAGGAACCGGGAGCGGCTCGCATGGAACCGTCTCCAGCAAATTGCGGCGTTGCTGTCCGCTCGGATGGCTCGGAAATCGCGCGCAAAGGCGGTGTGGTGCGATTCTCCGGGCGCGAGCGGGGGAAAGTATCCTCCGATGCGCCAGCAATCGCCCTGAACGCGGCAGAGCGCGAAGCCTGCCCGGAGGTTAAACCCGGGGTGAAGCAAACGGGCCGTGCCGAATCACGGGTGTAGGGCAAATCGAGAAGCGAGAGGAAACGGGAATGAAAGTTTGGAACAATGGCCCGCTGATGGCGGATGAGCCAGGCGCGGGCGGAGGGAACACGGATCTGACGGAGTTGACGCGACAGGTCGCGCGGCTGCAATCAGACCTGAAGGGCGAACGCGAGCGGCGGGCGGCGGTTGAGAAAGCCGCGAACGAAAAGGAGCGGGTGAGCCTGATCCACCAGGAGGTGCAGCGGCACGGAATCACGGGAGGGCTGGCCGAGGATGCCATACGGTTCTTCAAGGACGAAATCGCGCGCGAGGAAGACGGCAGCTATCGGTCGAAGGACGGAACGGAATTGCGGGATTTTGTCGCGCGAATCGTTGCGGGACCGAAGAAACACTGGAAGTCTGATCGGAGTTCGGGGCGCTCGGCTTCCGGCCATGCCGCGGACGTAGATATCAACGACATCAAACCGGGGATGTCGAAGGCTCAGAAGGAGGCGATTTACGCTCGCATCGCGGAGTTGACCTCAGGCCTTCATAAGTCCCTGTATTCATAGGCTTGCGGTCTTATCCTTTCAACCGCAAGGCGGTGCGGATCGTGTCGATGGTTGCCTTCTCTTCGCGGAGACGCTCTCGGCACGATTCGCACGCGTCGAGATGGCGGAGAATCTCCATTAGTTGGTCCGCCGGCAGACGACGCAGGGCGAAGAGTTCGAGCGTATCCGGGGCCGGATGCTCAGACATGATTGTGGCTGTAGGATTAGTGGGTTCAGCGCGGGAATATTCTCACTAGGATTTTTCCGAGGTGAACGGAACCACGTCCGAAGTTCCACATAGACGGTCGTCAACATGGCGAACTGAGGTCGAATTTGTGATCGCTAAGAACTTACTTATAGGTATACGGATAGGTAAAAAACGCCTCTGAGTAAAGAATAGGGGAAATCCGAGAAGCGTAAGGATGATCTGAGTAGATGCGTTCAGGCTTGGCCGCTAAGCTGTCAGCATGAAGCGACTGGTAGGATATGCACGAGTCAGCACGGCCGGTCAGGCGGACAAGGGAGTGTCACTCGCCGCCCAGACAGCGAAGATCGAAGCGATGTGCGCGGTTCAGGATGGGGTGCTGGTCGGAATGATCGTTGACGCCGGGGAATCGGCCAAGTCGCTCGACCGGCCCGGCATGGTTCAATTGCTCGAACTGATCGAGAGCCGATCCGTGGATGGCGTCATCGTCGCAAAGTTAGACCGGTTGACTCGGAGTGTCCGGGACCTGGCCGACTTGATTGAGATCCTGAAAAAGCGGGACGTGAAGCTGATCAGTGTCGCCGAGAGCCTTGATACAGGTTCGGCTGCTGGCCGTCTCGTGATAAACCTGCTCGGCGCGGTTTCCTGCTGGGAAAGGGAGACGGGCGCGGAACGCACGCGGGCGGCGCTTGCGCATAAGAAGGCGAGAGGCGAACGGATCGGTTCTGTCCGGTTCGGCTATCGGCTGGCGTCTGATGGCGTCCACCTCGAGGTTGAGCCGAGCGAGCAACGGATTATCGACGTGATTCGCGATCTCCGCAACTCCGGGTTGTCGCTTCAAGCGATAGCGGATCGCCTCAACGCGGACGGCGTGCGGACGCGGCGCGGGACAGAGTGGCGGAATCAGTATGTGCACAACGCTCTGCGGGCGGTCGCCTGTTGAGCGGCGGAATGGGAGCTTCGAATGTCGGCAGCACAAAATACCGGAACGCTGCTGGAAGGACTCTCGGAGACTCCGAGAATCTGCCGCAAGTGCGGCGCGCAGTGGATGGGGCGCGGGCCGGAGCTTCCGCCGGCGTGCCCGAATTGTGGCGCGGCGAAAGATCGGCTTGGCTATCTCGGCTCGTGGATGAAGCGGGAGAAGGTGAAGGCGGCGCCAGCCATACAGCGCAAGCCCCGGGAACTCGGCGGATATTGGATCGTCCGGGATAGTTGATGGTTTTGCGGTTCGGTGTTCCTTGGAGATGAACGCCAAGCGCGCGGAGCCATCGACGGTTCCGCGCTCCAATTCGAAAGGAGAGCTTTGTGAACTCGATTGCACTTGAAAGGGCGTTGGACCGCTTCCGGTCGCGCGCCGACGCGGGAGACGTCTGGTTGTTGGTGCGGGCGCTTCAACACTGGTACGAGGCCCGGAAACGATGGGACGCCGGCCGCATGCCGGAGATCGACCCGAGCCTTCCTGGCGTTGCCGAGGAAGCCGAAAATGATTGGTGCCGTCTCACGGACCGTCAACGCGAGCGAATCATGGGAGCGGCGTGGCCCGACGAGCGCCCGCGCCAAGAAGGGCACGCGCATGCCGCTTGAACGCGAAATACTCCTGACCGTCGAGGAGGTCGCGAAGATCCTTCGCGTCTCCATCGGATG
>VFZQ01000541.1 GCA_016871135.1 Acidobacteriota bacterium
CCGCGACACGTTTTGTTGCGCGAGCGTCACGCCCGCAAAAATCATTGTGAGCAGAAAATGTTTCATTCACTGCCTCCTTCGCTGACTAATACGATGACTACGTCGGGATCGTTGGTGTAGAGGACAATTTTTTCGGCCGGCGTTGCTTTGACCGCGCGCGCGACGACCACCGGCTTAGGCGCGAGTTTCACTTCGGGCGCGATTGGCGCGGACGGCATCACGAGCGCCAGCGTTTCTGCTTCGGGCATGCGCGGCCACGCGATGATCGCGGCGACGAACGCGGCAACGGCCAGTGTTCGCTTGGTCCATCGCCGCCGTTGTACGCGTTGCAGCACACGCGCGCGGGCGCGCGAGATTTGCGAGCGCACCGTGAGTTCGGTGGTCCCGAGCCGTTCGGCGACTTCGGCTGTTTCCAGCCCCTCGATTTCGCGCAGCAGCAGCGCGGCGCGTTCGCGATCGGGCAGGCGCGAGATGGCCTCGCGCACTTCGGCGAGCACGATCGCCGCCTCGGCCACCGGCGCGATAGGGGCATCGATCAAGGCCACCGATACGCGCCGACGTCTCAGGCGATCGCGGCATTGGTTAAAGGCGATGCGGAATAGCCAGGGCTCGATGCGGCGCTCTTCGTCGAACGAGCCAAGGGCGCGGTGGAATTTGAGGAACGTGTCCTGCGCGGCTTCTTCGGCTTCGCCGCCCTGGCCCAACATGCGAGTGCAGAGGCCGAGGACGGGACGCTCGAATTGACGCAGCAATGCTTCAAACGCTTGATCGTCGCCGGCCTTGGCCCGCGCGATCAGGCCCTTGTCGTCCACAATCGCTCCCGTCAGCGGGATTGTTGCTTCGATGCCGCGCATACCGCTGTCACAACTATATACGCGGCAAGGGTGCAAAGCGTTGACTACGCCGCGACACTTTTCGGCGCAAGAAAGATCTTGTACACCAGGGCTCCGGCCGCCACCGTCGCCAGGGCTGTCAGCGAAATCGACGGCTTCATCAAGATTCCCGAATACGCGACCCACACACTGACCAGCAAGAAAAACGCCGGCAGCAGCGGCCAGGCGAAACTGACGATTGGCAGTTTTTGCCAGCCGGCGCGTTTGCGGAAAACGAACAACGATCCGACGGCCAGCGCGGCGAACGCATTCAATAAGAAGCCGACGTAGAACATCAAATCGCGGAACGGCGTGAGGCACATGAAAACGGCGCAGACGCCTTGCATTGTGATCGATGCGACAGGCGTGCGCCAGGTCGGATGCACGGTCGCGGCCGCGGGAAAGAACGCGCGGTTCTTCGCCATCGCGTAATAAACGCGCGGGCCCACGACTACCATCGAGTTCACGCTGGCCAGCAACCCCGCCGCCATCAGCACGCTGAATGCCGCGGCGGCGTCGGCGCCGAACAACCGTTCGGACGCCTGCGAGCCGACGCGGAAAACGCCTTTCATTTGCTCCAGCGGTGTTGCGTAGATGTAGAGCACATTGAGCAGCGCGTAGAGCAACGCAACCAAGACCGTACCGATGGTTAGAGCGCGCGGCAGCGTCCGTTCGGGCTGCTTCAACTCCTCGGCGACGTAGGTCGCCGCGTTCCAACCGGAGTAGCCGACGTAGATGAAGATCATGCTCGTCGCGAACTGCTCCCACAGCGGCACGGTCGAAGTGCGCACGGCGACTTGCGAGAAGTTGCCCCAGTCGCCTCTGCCGATCGTAAAGCCGAGAATCAAGAAGCCGGCGACCACCGAGAACTTCAATGCCGACAACGCGTTCTGCACACGGCTGACGAACTGAATGCCGAAGTAATTGATGACGGTGAAGACGACGACCAACGCGCTGGCGGCGATCTGCGCGCCCCCAAATTCGACGGGGCCGTAAGCAACCGAGTTTGACGACTTCAGGGCGGGGAACACATAGCTCAGATACTCGGCGAAGGCGAGCGCGGCGAGAGCGATCGGCGCGGAGAATCCGGCGAAGAACGAGACCCAACCGTCCATGAATCCGAACGTGGGGCCGTAGGCTTCCGTCAGGTAGACGTACTCGCCGCCGGAGCTTGGAAAATTGATGCCGAGTTCGGAGTAGCAGAACGCGCCGGCAAGCGCGACGAGCGCGCCGACGAGCCAGATGCCGATCACCGTCGAAGGATCGCCGAGATCGCCGGCGAGGAATCCGGTGGTGGTGAAGATGCCGGTGCCGATCATGTTCGAGAACACGAGGGCGGTGGCGCTGACCAAACCGATTTGGCGGACGAGCGGACTTTGGGCGGAAGTTGTTGGCGAAGTGGCCATGATTAGTGCAGGAGCGCCGACAGCCGGGGCGACGGTAGTCCCGGAATCGTGTCGTAGACGTTCCAAACATCGTCGCACACCCGCTCCCAACTCGTGCGGCAGGCGGCTTCGCGGGCGTTGGCGCGGAGGGCAGGGAGGCGCGTGGGGTCGGCGATGACATCGACCACGCGGCGGATCAGGTGCGCGTCGCTGCGGGCCACGTATCCGTTGACGCCGCTATCGACCAGGTAATGCGGTCCGCCCTGATCGCGCACAACCGGCGGAACGCCGCAGGCCATCGCCTCTTGCACGGCAGTGCCATAGGTGTCGGTGCAAGAGGGGTAGACGAACAGATCCATGTTGGCGTACGCCTTGGCCAGATCGTCGCCGTCGAGGAAGCCGGTGAAATCGGCGCGCTTGAGGCGCCTGGCGAGGTAGTTGCGCTCGAAGCCGTCGCCGACGATGACGAATTTGTGGTTGCCCGCTGGCAGATGCTTCTGCAGATCGACCAGCAGCCGGACGTTTTTCTCGGGTTGCAAGCGGCCGGCGAAGCCCAGCGTGAATGAGCCATCCTGCCGGAATCGTTTCGAGGGGTGGAACATGTCGGTATCGACCCCGCGGGGCATCAGATGCACCCGTTTGCCCGTCAGGTCTTCCAGCATGTCGACCAGCGCCGGATTCGGCGCAAACGTCGCCTGCGCGAGTTTATAAAACAGTGCCACGCCTTCCAGCGCGCCGCGTTCGGTCAACAGCGTGACGAAGTCGGCGTAGGCCTTGGGGAGAAATGAAAACAATGGGTGATCGAGGATGAACTGCAGACGCCGCGCGGCCAGTTCGTGCAAGTTGTGGTGCCAGGACGCGACCAGAGGCAAATCGAAGTGATGCGCGAAGTAGACGCCCATCAATCCGATGTCGCCAGGCCCGGTGGAGTGGATCAGATCGGGCTTAAACCGGCGGATGGCGTTGCGCACTCGAAGCAGGTGGCGGCCAAGCAGCGGGTCGAAGGCGAGGTCTTTGTCGACCGGGATCGACGTCGTGGCGCGCCGCAGTTCGACGGCGTTGGCGGTCGTCCGCGTGGTTTCACCGGCGCGAATGCAGAGGAAGGGAAGTTCGCCGCGGCGTGCGTAGGCGTCCAACTCGCGGCTTGTACGAGCCATGCCGTTCACTTCGTGAAAGGAATCGGCGAAATACGCGACTCGAACGGCGCGGGGCACGTTTGTATTGTATCGCCGCCGCGCGTTAGCTCGCCTTGCGCCGCATCCCGAACTCGTTGGCGGCGCGCAGCCGGGGGTCGAGTTTTGTCAGGCGGCTCACCACCTTACGCGGCAGAAGCGGCGTGTGGGTGATTTCGGTCAGATAGATCGGAATATGCCAGGCATCGTCCTCGGAGACGTGCCAGCCGGAAGAATCGAAGCGGGTCAGGTTGATTGGCCGCGAATAGCCGCGCAAGCTGCGCTCGCCGCGCAGGTTGAAATAGTGTTCGAAGTAGGACATCACCAACTCGCGCACCGTGCGGTAGACCGGCTCGCGATAACGAAGCCCGGAGTAATTCGATTTTCCGATCGCGCCCCAAAGGCCGAATCGCTGGAAGATCGCGACAACGTGATCGTCATCTTTGAACGCTTCCATGTCGAGAACGAGCGGCGGATCGCCGTTCAGCCGCAGCGCGGTAGAGGCGAGCAACGCGCCCTCGACGCAATGTCCCCGGCGCTCGCGTAGCAGGCGGCGCGGAGAACGGCAGTTTTCTCCCGGATCGTAAGTAATCTCCTCATCGAGGAACCGTTGGATTTTTTCCGGAGAGCTGAGTCGCTGAAAGATTGCGCGTTCCCTGGCGTCGAATCCGAGCCGCGCGGCAAGAGAGGCAGGCATAACAAGTCGCTTCAATAGCGTATCGCAAGCCTGGAAAAGCGCAAGTGGGAATCGCGAGATTTTTTTCGAACTACTCTTTTTGTCCCCGGGAAAGATGAAGGCCCAAGCCGATCATTCCTAGTCCGATCAGTACGAACGCGGTCGGCTCCGGCACCGCTGGCGGCGGCTCCGGCGGTGGCGGATCGAATGGCGGGTCGCTCGGGGGAGGCGGGAAATGGGGCGGATCGCTTGGCGGCGGTTGATGCGGCGGCGGAGGCTGAGAGGGTGGCGGCCCCGACGGCGGTGGCTGAGAGGGCGGGGGTGATAAGGCGGCGGCCCCG
>VFZQ01000542.1 GCA_016871135.1 Acidobacteriota bacterium
CCGACGTCGTGATCACATCGGGAATGCTCGCGGGCAGCGGTCCGGCGGGCGGCGGCGGAGCGGCGCGTGCGCGCCGAAAGGGCATGACACAGGCCAGTTGCAATCCGAGCGCGAGCAGCAGCAGACAGATCTTCATCGGATCTTCTCCGTTACCGGAACCGCAACGGACTCCGGCGATTCGGACAGATCGTCCGCCGCCTCCGTATTAGCCGCCGCCTCGAGAGTTTCTACTTTTGGGACGCCCGGCAGGCCGACGCGGAACAGAGTTCCGAATCCAGGCTGAGAGCGCATGACCAGAACGCCGCCCATTAACTGCACGGCCTGATAGGCCACGGCGAGCCCGATACCGCTGCCCTTTTCCTTGGTCGTGAAGTAGAGCTGGAACACCTTCTCCTGCGCGGCTTCCGGGATGCCGGCGCCGCGGTCCTCGATCTCGACGAACACATCGGGGCCTTCGCGGAGCAGACGCAAATAGAGCGGCCCGCCGCCCGGCATCGCTTCGATTCCGTTGACGACGATGTTCAGCAGAGCCTGTTTGAGCAGGTCGGTGTCGGCCCACGCCTCAACCTCGTCGTCGGGAGCGAGCACGGTGACGGCGACCTTGTTCCGGTTGGCCTGCACTTCGACAAGCTGAGCAATTTCACGAACCATTCCGGCCACGTCCAGCGTGGTCAACTTCACTTCGACGGGCCGTGTGAAGTTGAGGAACGTCTTGACGACGCGATCAAGGCGAGCGATCTCTTTTGCGATGATGTCGACTTCGGATCCGAGCGCAGAGTTGTCGCCGGTCAGACGCGCCTTGAGCACTTCCAGGTTGATGGCGATGGCGTTCAGCGGATTCTTTATCTCATGAGCAACGCCGCTGGTGAGGCGGCTGATGGAGGCCAAACGCGAGGAGAGATCGAGGTGCGAGGCCAGCGCGCGGCGCGATTCGGCGTCGCGCAGAGTGACCAGCATCTGATCGGAATTCCAGTCGACGCTGAGAAGAAAGTTCATCTCTTCGCCGCGCGGCATGCGGTAGCGCACCAACATGTCGGCGAGCGGTTTGCGGAATTGGACGGCGGTCCGGATCGACGCGCCCAGCGGCGTGGAATCGGGGAACAGCTCGCGGATGTTCATGCCGATAAGTTCGACGCGGGCCAGTTGGAACAACCGCTCGGCGGGGCGGCCGGCCATGACGAGGGTCTCGCGCTCATCGAAGAGCAAGACGACTTCTTCCATGCGCTGCAAGAGCTGGTCGATCTTGCCACGCAGTTGGTCGGCGTCTTCCCGGGCGCCCTGGACTTGTTTGCCGAGGACGCCGAGTTTGGATTGCAGGTCGGCGAACTCGCGGGATTCCGCGGTTTGGCGGAGCGGGTCGCCGGAGAACTCGCCGGCCGCCATGCGGTCGATGGTTTCGCCGATGCGCGCGAGGGGCCGCAACATCAGGTTCGAGAAGACGAAGGCGTATACCAAAGAAAGGCCGATTGCCATCGCCGAAAGATAGGCGATGCTTTGCAACTCCGGACGGATGGCGTCTTTGAGCAGGGGCGAGCTCGTGATGATGCGGATGGAAAAAATTTCCTGGCCGTCCTCGATAGCGCCGAGAGGAATACGGATCGCATAGTCCTGATTGTTGGTAAAAATTTCCATCACTCGTTCGGCGAGTGGTCTTTTTTGCCAGGCCAGATAGTCGGGCAGATTGGGCGCGGCGCCGCCCGCGTGGGCGGGATTGGAAGCGGTGAGGACGCTGCCGTCCTGCGAGGTGATGAGGATGTCGGCGACCAGGTGGGAGTTGGCGAGCGCCTGTTGGAGCAGCTTGGGTATGAGCGCATCGTCGCGGAGAATTTGCGACCACATGGCCTTGCTTTCTTCAAGGTCTTTAGGGCGCGGCCGCCAGTTGGCCGCGCGGTCTTCGATGCGTTGTAGGAGGAAGTCGCGGAGCTGATACGCGTTCGATTGGGCGCGCTCCTGGACGGTTTGAAACGTCTGCTCCAGAGAACGGTGGAGATTGAGCCCCGCGAGAACAAAGACCAGCGACAACACGAGCACGACGGTGGCCGTGTGGAGCCGGGCTTTTAGTGATAACTTGCGAGACATCGGCGGACAGCGTTCCCAAAATGTTGCACGTCGGTCACCAATCCGCGCGGGCTAAAGTCCCTGCTGGCTGGCTTCCTCGTAGCGATTGAGTTTGTTCATGAGGGTCTTCAACGTGATGCCGAGGATTTCGGCCGCGCGCGTCTTGTTCCCCTTCGTTAACTGTACCGTGCGGAGGATGAGGGCGCGTTCGGCGTCGTCGATGGTGGTGCCCGGCCGGATGAGGACAAAGTCGTCGTTGACTGGCGCGGGAGGCGCATCGGGTTGCGGCGCGGCGGGAAGAAGCGCAGGCGGGAGATGACGAGGTTGGATAGCGCCTTCGCCGGCGAGAATGACGGCGCGTTCGAGGGCGTTGCGCAGTTCGCGGACGTTGCCGGGCCATTGATGGCGCTTGAGAAGATCCAGGGCCTCGGCGGCGATTTCGGCGACTTGCGTAGCGTGCTTGCGATTCAGCTCTTCCAGCAGCGCTCCGCACAGCACGGGAATATCATCCATGCGTTCGCGCAGCGGCGGCAACTGCATTTCGAAGACGTTGAGGCGGTAGTAAAGGTCTTCGCGGAACTGGCCTTTGCGGATGGCCTCGGCGAGGTTCTTGTTCGTCGACGCGACGACGCGGACATCGACAAGCATCTCGGTCTTGCCGCCCAGGCGGCGGACGCGGGAGTCTTCGAGAACGCGAAGCAGCTTGGCTTGTGTGTTGACCGGCATATCGCCAATTTCGTCGAGCAGCAGCGTGCCTTGTTGCGCGAGTTCGAAACAACCGGCGCGTCGTTCAACGGCGCCGGTGAAGGCGCCTTTCTCGTGGCCGAACAATTCGCTTTCGATCAGCGATTCCGGCATCGCGGCGCAGTTGAGAGCGACGAACGGGCCGGCGCGGCGGGGCGAAAGCGCGTGGAGGGCTCGGGCGACGAGTTCCTTGCCGGTGCCGGATTCGCCGGTGATGAGCACGGCGGCCTTCGACGGCGCGACTTGTTCGATCAACGCGAACGCGCGGCGCATGACCGGCGACTGGCCGGCCATCTGGCCCATCGAGCCGCTCTGGCTGAGTTGGCGCTGCAATCGCTGAGTCTCCTCGGCGAGGCGGGCGTGAGCGATGGCGCGGTCGAGCAGCACGCGGAGCACGCTGGGCTGGATCGGCTTTTCGAGAAACCAGAAAGCGCCAAGTTCATGCATTGTGGAGACAGCGGTTTCGATGTTGCCGAAGGCGGTAAGGACGATTGCTGGAATGTTGATGTTCTCGGCCGGCAATCGGCGGAGGAGTTCGAAGCCATCCATGCGCGGCATTTTGAGATCGGTGATGAGAACCGAGGCGGGATCGGCGAGGAGTTTTTCAAGGGCTTCCTGGCCGTCGGCGGCGGTGTCGGCCGCGAAGCCCCAGGCGCGGACCATGCTGGCGAGGCCGTTGCGCTGGGCGTCCTCGTCGTCGGCGATGAGGACCCGGGCGATGGGCAGGATTGCGGTGACAGCCATTCGGTTAATAGGATCGCACGGGGCTAGACAAACCGCAGCGCGGACTCGTTGATACAGTAGCGAAGACCGGACGGCGCGGGGCCGTCGTCGAAGACATGGCCCAGGTGGGCGGCGCAACGGGCGCAGGATACTTCCGTGCGCTCCAGCATTAGCTCGCGGTCGACGCGTTTGACGACATTGCGCGGATCGATGGGCGCCGAGAAGCTGGGCCAGCCTGTGCCGGAGTCGAACTTTTCGGAGGAGCGGAAGAGCGCCGTGCCGCAGCCAATGCACACGTAGAGGCCGGCGTCTTTCTTCAAGTGGTACGTGCCCGTAAAAGGCGAGTCGGTGCTGCCGTGACGCGTCACGTAATACTGCTGCGCGGTCAGCTTGGCGCGCCATTCGGCATTGGTCATCACGATGCGCGGCAGGTTCCGCGGGCCGCCTGTTGCTGGATCGAAGATTTCGACATCGCCCGGAACGTGCGGCGGGGATTGGCCGCGTTTGGAGGTAATGGCGACGAGCCCGCCGAATGCGGCCGCCGCGACGATCCAAACGCGCCGGTTCACATTACCTCGCAGAAAAAAGCGCGGCGCCGGCGCAGCATCGGCAGCGTTCCGTAGAAGGCTGCCGTCTCGACCGCGAAGCCCAGTTTCTGCAGTTCTTCGATGACGTCGTTGCGGTCGAAGAGATAGACGCGATGGCGCTCCTCGCTGCGCCGCCATTTATCGCCGACGCGGCGCGAGGTGGAGATTAGGCGGTCCAGTTCGCCGTCGCGCTCGACGGTCTCGACTACGACCGACCAGCCGTCGCCTTCGATGTGCCCGTTGGCCGATAACGTTTCGCGGCCGGTTTCGATCACATCGAAGATCAACAGCCCGCCTTGCGGCAGCACGCGGCGAACCTGCTCGAAATAGTGG
>VFZQ01000543.1 GCA_016871135.1 Acidobacteriota bacterium
CGCAAGATGCTGCGGAGGAAGCGCCTTATTCCTTCGTTCTGGAAACAGGCTTCTCTTTGGCCGGAGTGACGCTATATTATGCGGGACTCAATAATGCGCAATTTCATCCCAGACTTCCGCGTCTTCGACGCCATCGCCAATTTCTGGCCGTGGCTGTTGATCGGATGGGGCGTCCTACGCGTTTTCGAAGTCCTGACCTGGCACCGTAACGGGCAACTCTCCCCTCGCGGCTCTGGCATGAACGGCGGCGAATGGACGTTGGTCGTTTTCATCTGCCTCATCGGCAGCGCGATTTACTCGGCGCGGCACAACAACTTCTTCCGCGGCGAACGCATTCGCATCGCCGGCTGGGATCTGGTCGGCGAGAGCTTCGATTTCGCCATTGCGGGCCAGCAGGCGAGCGCCGGCAAGACGCCGCGCATCGTGATCGAAAACTCGCGCGGCGACGTTCGTATCAACGGCGTGGAAACCGAGGAGATCCGCGTAACCGGAACAAAGTCGGTCCGCGCCGTAACACGCGACGACGCCGAGCGCGACGACAAGTCGACGCCGTTTGAAATCGTCCGATCGGGCGATCAGATTCTGATCCGCACAAATCTCGACCGGACCGGCACCAGCCGCATCCGCGCCAACATGGAGATCGCGGTTCCCAAGGGCGCCTCGATCGAGGCCCGCGGAAAGTACGGCGACTTCGACATAGACAATGTCACTGGCGCCGTCGAAATCACCAGCGAAAACGCCGGCGTTCGCATGAACAACATCGGCGGCGCGGTGCGCGTCGACCTGCGGCGCAGCGACGTCATCCGTGTGATGAACGCCAAGGGCGCTGTCGAAATCAAGGGCAAAGGCAAAGACATCGACGTCGAAAATATCGGCGGGCCGGTGACTGTTGGCGGCAGCTACGCGGGCGACATCAAATTCAGAAACCTGGAGAAGCCCCTGCGATTCGAAAGCACGAATTCGAACATTCGCGTCGAAAGGGTCGAAGGGGAATTGGAGATGGTGCTCGGCAAGCTGTCGGCGCGCCGCATCACGGGCCCGATTCAGGTGACGGCGAAATCGAAGGACATTGAGCTGGCCGACTTCAGCGGCACCGTAGAGATCGAACTCGAAAAGGGCGACATCGATCTACGTCCCGGCCGCGTGGCTCTGTCGAAGATCAACGCGCGCACCAAGGCGGGCCGAGCGGAACTGGTCCTGCCTTCGGGCGCGAAGCTGGAATTGCGGGCTGAAACTAAACGCGGCTCTATCGACAATGACTACGGCGCACCGTTCAAGGTCCACGAAGATGGCCGCGCTTCGTCGCTTTCCGGCGGTACCGGCGGAGGACCCGAAGTGAGGGTTGAAGTCGAACGTGGCGAGATTCGTATTCGAAAGTCGGGCGTTGACGATGCGCCTGCGGCACCCGCGACACCGGTGACGCCGAAAGTGCCCGTCGCTCCGAAGGCCCCACTCGAAATCACGAAGCAGTGACGAGCACGATGCGCACGTCCATGACGTTCGTGCGCGTTGGGCCCGTCTTGAGCAAGTCGCCCGCTGCTTCCAAGAAGTGGTAGCTGTCGTTGGAAGCTAGATCCTTGCGCGCGTTGTGGCCTTTGGCCTCGGCGCGCGCAACCGTCTTTTCATCGGCGCACCCACCGGCCGCATCGGTTGGGCCATCGGTGCCATCGGTGCCAATCGAAAGCGCGAAGATGCCGTGGGTCTCTCGCAAGTCGATGGCCGCCGCCAGTGCGAATTCCTGATTCCGCCCGCCGAGCCCATCGCCTTTGAGCGCCACCGTCGTCTCGCCGCCCGAAAGCAAACAGGCCGGCGGCGCGACCGGGCGTCGCGCGCGCTGGACCTCGCGCGCGATCGCAACATGCATGCGGGCGACATCGCGCGTCTCGCCTTCGATTGTCGTTGAAAGCACCAAAGGTTTGTAACCCAGTTCGCGCGCCTTCGCAGCGGCCGCATCGATCGACAGCGCGTTGCTGCCGACGATCAGATTCTGCACGCGTTTGAACAGCGGATCGCCCGGCTTCGGAGTTTCGACGCGCGGCATGGCTCGGGGCAGCGTGAGGCCGAAGCGTTCGAAGATTTCATCGACGGTCCCGAGCGTCGTAGGATCCGGCGCCGTAGGACCGGAGCCGATCGTCGAAAGATCGTCGCCGATCACGTCGCTCAAAATCAACGACAACACCTTCGCGGGCGCGGCCAGCCGCGCCAGTTGCCCGCCCTTGATCCGCGAGAGGTGCTTGCGGACCGCGTTCATCTCGTGAATGTTGGCGCCGGCTTTTAGCATTTGCTGCGTGATCGATTGCTTCTCAGCCAACGTGAAGCCTTCGACCGGAAGCGGCATGAGCGCCGATCCGCCACCGCTCATCAGGCAGATCACCAAGTCGCCGGCACCCGCTTTCGCCGCGATCTCCGCGATCCGCGCCGCCGCGTCGACACCGCGTTGGTCGGGCACCGGATGGCTAGCCTCACGCAACTTGATTCGCTTGAGCCGCAGCGGGTGTCCATCCTTGACGATTACGCAACTCTCGCCGATTCGCTTGCCCAGCAGTTTTTCGATCGCGCGCGCCATTGGCGCGCAGGCCTTGCCGGCTCCGACGACGTAAATCGTCCGCAGTGCGTCGAGCCTGTATCGCGTCTTCCCGGCAAATAACACGCCATCGATGACTCGCACGTGGCGCAGCAGGGCTTCTTCCGGATCGACCGCGCGCAAGGCGGCTTTGGCAATGAGATTGGCGTCGCGTCGAAGATTCATCGCAAGGCCTTCAGAATATCGCGAACCGCGTCGGCGGGTTCGTCGGAATCGATCGCGATGCGCAGATCGGCCTTGGCGTATTCGCCGCGGCGGCTTTCAAACAGCGCGCGAAATTTCTCGGGGTCCTTCGCAAGAGGCCGGTGCGCGAAGCCTTCAACCCGGCGGTGCGCGGTTTCGAATGGGCAGTCGAGCCAGATACTTGTTCCTCTGCCATGCATCACGTCGCGATTCCGCGCGAACGTAAACGCACCGCCGCCCAGGGCAACGACAACGCCGCCGCCCGCATCGACACGCCGGGTCAGCGCTTCGTGTTCCAGATCTCGAAACCGCTGCTCGCCGTCGGCCTCGAACACTTCGGCGATCGAACGGCCGGCCGCGGCTTCGATGTCGTCGTCAAGATCGACAAACGGCGCACCGAGTTCCGCCGCCAGCAGCACGCCAATTGTCGACTTACCGCTGCCCATGA
Organism: Acidobacteriota bacterium; assembly: GCA_016871135.1. Lineage (GTDB taxonomy): Bacteria > Acidobacteriota > Terriglobia > Bryobacterales > Bryobacteraceae. The sequence continues at coordinate 3,216 of VFZQ01000543.1, forward strand.
ATCCAACCAGAAAGATGGGGTTAGTCATCGTCATCTTCCATCATCGCGGCCATCCGCGCGTCGATCAACTTCGGCAACACCTTCGACGCCGCGACAAAGCCCCACCCGGCGACCGTGGGAACCAGCACTGTACGCGCGCCGCGCTCGATTCCATCGGCCACCGCGCGCGCAACCTTCTCTGGTGTCGAAGCGAATTGTTTCGCGTGTGCGAGCCTCGGCGGCACCTCTCCGGCAAGTACGCTTGCCTGGAACTTCGTCTTCACGTAACCGGGACACACGAGCATCGCGCCGACACCACTACCGCGCAACTCGATGCGCAAACCGCGTGTGTGCGCTTCGAGCGCGGCTTTCGACGCCGAATACAACGTAAACCACGGCAGCGTGACCTTCGACGCAATCGAGGCGACATTGACGACAAGTCCCTGCCGGCGCTCCCGCATCGGCGGGACGGCGCGGCGCGTAAGGTCGAGCGCCGCGAAGAAATTGACTTCAAACATGCGCCGGACCAGATCGTCCGGCGCGCGCCAAGAAGGCTGATACAGACCCACACCGGCGTTGTTAATCAGAATATCGACGCGGTCCAAGCGCGCCAGCGCTTCGTCCCAGGCCCGCGCGCGATCGGCGGCGTCGGCGAGATCGGCGCGCACATCGCCGCGCCGCGAGACGCCGACGACCTTCGCACCGCGACTGGTCAATTCCGTAGCCAGAGCCGCGCCGATGCCGCTTGACGCGCCGGTCAACAAAACATGGCTGCCTTCGATGCGCAAGAAGGGATAATAGTAGCATGCCCGGCGCGCTTCTGCCTCTGTTTCCATTGGGCGTCGTGCTATTTCCGCGCACCGACCTGCCTCTGCATATCTTCGAAGACCGGTACAAGAAAATGATCGGCGAGTTACTCGAATCGACGCGGGAGTTCGGCATTGTTCTAACGATGGAGAAAGGCATCGCCTCGGTTGGCTGTACGGCGCGCATAACCAACGTCACTAAGACCTACGACGACGGCCGGATGGATATCGAGACGACCGGCTATCGCCGATTTGAGGTCGAACAACTCGATGAGGAAGAAGACTACCTGCGCGGGCGCGTCGAGTTTTTCGACGACGAAGACGGCACGCCGCCGGTCGAGGCAAACGCGGCCAAGGCAATTCGCGGTTACTACGCCACGCGCGCATTGCCCAGCGGAAAGCATCTGCCCGAGCCGCGATTGAACGACCCGCAATTGAGCTTT
>VFZQ01000544.1 GCA_016871135.1 Acidobacteriota bacterium
GGCGAAGTCGGGGACGACGGCGGTTTATCGCTATTTGCACCAGCATCCGGAGATCTTCTTGAGTACGCCGAAGGAGCCGCGGTTTTTCGCCGTCGAAGGCCACCCGGTCAACGGCGCGAGAGGAAGACGCGCGGTTGGAGAGGCGTCGGTGATGTATCTTTCCGAGGCGGGCGCCGCGGAGCGGGTTCATCGATTTGTGCCGGGGGTGAAGATCGTGGCGATCTTGTGCGATCCGGCGCGAACGAGGCGCGAGATGTTCGCATTTCTTGGCGTCGATCGCGTCTTTGAACCCGACCTCTCGCACAAGCACAACGTAACACGCATACCGTGGCGGCCATGGCTTAGCCCCTTGATGAAGGGCCGGCGTTGGCTCAATTGGCCAACGCCGCCGAAACCTCTGTTCACCGCCAAAGCGCGCCAAAGCCTGCGCGCGTCGCATGGCAAAGACTTGCTACTTATCGAGGTGTTGATTGGGCGTGATCTTTCGGCTTGGCGGAGAGATTAATGGTATCGGTCATCATCAGCACGTATAACCGGAGAGAGATGCTCAAAGAGGCGGTCGCGAGCGTGCAAGGGCAGACTCTGCGCCAGTGGGAATTACTGGTGGTCGATGACGCGTCGACCGACGATACGTGGGAGTGGTTGTCGTCGTTGCGCGATGAACGCATCCGCGTTTTCCGGCAAGAGGTGAATCGGGAAAGGTCGGCGGCCCGGAATTGGGGACTCGCGGAGGCGCGCGGCGACTACGCGATGTTTTTGGATGACGACGACCGGCTCTTGCCTGATGCGCTGCGCTTGTTAAGTGGCGCCTTATCGGCGCGCCCTGCGGCGATCGCCGCGGTGGGCGGGAAGTCCAACTTCGCGCCGGGAAAATTTTCGGTCCGGATGCCGCATACGCCGGTGACGGTTTTTCGTGAAATTTGGCCGGAGCAAGTCGCGCGCTGGAGCGCTGTTCCGGGGCAATGCTTGTTTCGGGCCGAGATTGTGCGCGAAGTGGGTGGATTTCGGGTCGAGATGAATGTCTGCGAGGACCGGCAGCTTTGGATGGATATCGCGCTTCGTGGCCCCACCGTCGTCATTCCGGAATGTGTACTCGAGTACCGCCAACACGATGGGCAGTGGCGACCGGTCGGCCTCGACGAACTGCGTGAATTGGTGATTCGCAGATTCTACGTATCGCTGCCCGAACGGGAATCGGCACGTGCCCGGAGGTATCTCCGTTGCGGCGAACTGGTTGGCCATCAGGCCGACAGCGCAATGCCCTACGTGCGAGCATTTCTGCTTGCGCCGGCGCTGTTTTTTTCTCCACTGACTGGGCCGGCCTGGTGGCGCGGATTCGCGAAGGCGTTACTGCCGCGCGCTTTGCGGCCCCGCTCGTTGTGGGAGAGGAACCAGCCAACCGGCGATCCAAAACAACATCCCAACAGCCAGGATGGCGCGTAGGAACAGAGCCTGTAGTGGAGAGTAGCGTTCGGCGCGCACCATATCGTTGAACGCTTTCAACCGCTCGCGGTTGGTGAGCGGACGCATTACGTCTTTCGAATGCAGCCGGCGAACGGACCGGCTGTGGATGTAAACTTTGCGATAGTAGCCGAGGACGCTTTGAAATTCGAGGTGATCGACGAACATAGTGCGCACGAATCTGATCGATGCACCTCCGTGGTCGACGACACGGCGTACGAGGGCGGCATCTCCGCCGCGGGCGACCTCGGGAAAGAACCCGAATTGATCGAAGACGCCCCGGTGCACGGCCATGTTGTTGGTGTAGCCGTAGTAGAGAGACTCGTCGCCGCTTGTAAAGATGTAACGGTTTTTTACGTTCTCGTAGGCGCTCAGGGCTTTGGCGGGAAACGGCGTGTTCTGGCCGAAATAGGCGCCCATGACGATTTGCAGGTTTTCCGATTGCATGGCGCTGGCAATTTCCGAAAGCCAGTCGGGAGCGACGACGCAGTCGGCGTCGGTGAAGGCGAGGATCTCGCCTTTCGATTTGCGGATGCCTTGGTTGCGCGCGGCATAGGCGCCGGCGGAGGCTTCCCGTAGCAATTGAATTTCGGGATGGCCGGCAACGATGGAAGCGGAGTTGTCGGTGGAGTTGTTGTCGACGAAAAGAATCTCGAACCGGTTCTTCGGATATGTCTGCCGCAGTAGCGAGGCGCAGCACCGGCCGATTTCAGCGTGGTTGTTATAAAAAGGAACGATGACCGAGATGAAGGGCGTCACTGGCGAAGTGTCCATTCGACTTGCGCGCGAATGCCGTCTTCAAACGAAACGGATGGAGCGTAGCGAAGTAACGTCCGGGCCTTATCGAGATTTGCTTCCGTGGCATCAAGATCGCCAGGCTGCGGGGCCGAGCGACGAATCAATGGTTCTCGGTTGGTGGCCGCGGCGAGTTGGCTGATGACCTCCCGAAGGAAGATGGGCCGGCCGCTGGCGATGTTGACTATCTCGAACGGCGATTCGACGTGCATGGCGGCGACGAGGGCGTCGGCGGCGTCGGTGCAATATGTGTAGTCACGCCGGCTGGAACCGTCGCCGAAAAGGGGAACTTCGGTGTTGTCGAAAATGGCGCGGATAAATTTTGAGATGGCGAGGTCCGGGCGCTGGCGCGGGCCGTAGACGGTGAAGAGGCGCAGGCAGGTGATGGAGATGCCATAGAGGTGCGCGTAGGCGTGGCAGAAGTGTTCGCCGGCGAGCTTGGATGCGGCGTAGGGCGAGATGGGACGAGTCCGCGTGCGCTCTTCATCAAATGGAATTGGCAAGCCGGAGCCATAAACGGAGCTTGAAGAAGCAAAGACGATTTTGCGAACGCCGGACTGGCGCGCCGCTTCGAGGACTGAGATTGTGCCCTGAATGTTGACGTCGTTGCAGAGCTGAGGCACTTCGACCGACCGGCGCACACCGGGAATAGCGGCAAGGTGGAAGATTGTGTCGACGCGATTTTCGTGGAGGGCGTTGCGCAAACCGGCTGCGTCGCGGATGTCCGATTGCACGAGGGGCACGTCACCCAACGCGCGAACGGAGGCCAAATTCGACCTCTTGATCGCCGGGTCGTATTCATCGTTTAGAGCATCAAGAATGACGAGGTGATGACCTTGCGCGAGTAGACGTTCGGATAGATGAGATCCAATGAACCCCGCGCCTCCCGTTATGAGGCAGCGCATGAATATCTTTTCAGTCTGTGCGTGCCGAAGGCCTGTGTCAACCAGGCTTGAGCCGTGAGACTCCCCGGTTCCGAGTCTATCTATGTAATGCGTTATCTCTGCTTCCTCTTCACCGCCGTTTGCGGCGCGGCTCAAACTGTTCCCAACGTCCGCGAGTTGTCGTGCCCAAACACACCCGATGGCCGCCAGCCGTATCGCGTCAATACCGCCACTGGCGGCGATTTAAAGCGTGTTGTGCTTACCGGCGCGACCGCGATTTGCAATGACGGATCGCCCGCCGAAATGTACGTGCGCGCGGCGCGCGCGGGGGCGAGCGAGCCCGATGGGCCGTCGGCGAATCGATGGGTGCTCCACTTCCAGGGCGGCAGCAACTGTTCAACGTTTGAAGACTGCGCGACGCGCTGGTGCGGTATCGGAGCATGGGAAGGCACGTTGATGACGACACGCTTTTCCGGGGATTTTCGAAACGCAAGCGGGCTGCTCGGCCGCAATTCGATCAATCGTCTTGGCGACCGCAATCAAGTGTTGCTGAAGTATTGCAGCTCGGACAACTGGCAGGGACGGAGGTCAGATGTTGTGTTGCGCAGCGAGTCCGATCCGGCGAAGGCCTTTAGTCTGCACTTCCAGGGCGCCAATACCGTGGCCGCGGCGCTGGATGCGCTCGAGCGCGGCGTGCCAGGCATGCCCAGGTTGACCGACGCGACCGATGTCTTGATCAGCGGCGATTCAGCCGGTGGAACCGGCGCCCGCGTGCACACGGATCGTATTGCGGCGCGGTTACGGGCAGCCAATCCAACCATCCGGGTCCGCGCCCAATACGAGGCGACCTTCGGACTCGACTTCAATGGCAAACAAGGGTTCCCAGCGGGCGATCCACGCGATCCAGCCTATCAGCGGGGCAACGACGAATACAACCGCATCCAAGTCGGTCAGCGCAATGCGCAACTCGACGACTCCTGTTTGGCGGCTCATCCCACCGCGCCGTTTCTTTGCGCGGACGACGCCTATTTTTCGATGAACCACATTACGACTCCGTTCTTTCAGATGATGGATATTCAGGATCCGCTCCAAATCGACGGCCTGATCGACGCGGACGCTCCATTCACTCCGGCGCAAATCGGGCAGGGGCTTTCCGATCAATTGCTGGCGCTAACGAACATCCGCAACACCGCGATTGAGCGGGCCAGTATTGGTGTCGCGCCGGGCGTCGTCGCTCGGAACTGCGGGGTGCACGTGACTTGGGCCGACGACGATGGGTTTCTCGGGAAACG
>VFZQ01000545.1 GCA_016871135.1 Acidobacteriota bacterium
GGATGCTCAATCCAAAGTTGTCGACGAAGTAAAGAGCGGCGATATTGTCGATCGTCAGCTCCATGCCGAAACACGCCGCGTACATTACCGCCAGCGACCAAACGCGCGGGTCGCGGCACGCCTCGCGGAAGCCCGCGCCGGCTGTCGGCTTCGGAGTCCAATCGCCCTCCGGCGAATCCTGCGTGAAGTAGTAGTAGGCGATGCCCATCACGAACAGCGCCGCGCCCGGTACTATCATCGCCAGCCGCCAGCTCCACCACGCATCCGCGCCCAAGCTCGCCATCGCCGCCACCAGCAGCGGCATCACCATCTGCGTTACGCCGCCGCCGAGATTGCCCCAGCCCGCCGCCGTTGCGTTCGCCGCGCCGACAACGTTCGGCCCGAACATCACCGACGTATGAAACTGCGTGATGACAAACGACGCACCGATCGCGCCGATCGCCAATCGAAATGCCAGAAACGACTCATAGCTATTCGCGAAACCGATGCCCATCACCGGTAGCGAGCCAAATACAAGCAGCGCCGTATAAGCGCGCCGGGGGCCGAACTTATCGCACAGCCAGCCGAACAACAGCCGCGCCAGAATCGTGATCGCAACGCTCGCGATGATCGTATTGCCGACCTGGTCTTTCGTCAAATGCAGCTCGGCGCGAATGATTGGCATCAGCGGCGCGATGCCGAACCAGCCAAAGAAGCAAAGGAAAAACGCCAACCACGTCATGTGGAACGCGCGCATCGGCGCGGAGCGGAAATCGGTGAGAGTTATCGATGTAGCTTTCATGCGGTCTGTAGGTAAATCAGTCCTTCCTCAACGCGAACGGGAAATTGTGTAACGGGCGGCAACTGCGCATCGCAGCCCTTGCTCACCTCGCCGGTCTCCAAACAAATGCGCCAGTTGTGCAGCGGGCACGTCACGGTTGTGCCGCCGACGATCCCATCGGCCAGCGGCCCGCCTTTGTGGGGACAGCGATTTTCAACGGCCAGGAATTTCTCCCCCGTATTGAACAGCGCGATCGACAACTCGCCGATCTTCACCGTTCGCCCTTCACGCGGCGGAATGTTTTCCGTCTCCGTTATCTGAATCCAACTCATGCGAACACAGCCTCCTTTGTGGGCTCAATCTGAACGAACTGAAACGGCCTCGGCGCTTCGCGTTCCATCCACGCGTCGTAAGACTTATCCTTCGATTTGCGCAGCCGCTCGATGAGCCCTTTCTTCGCTTCCGGCGGTGCATACACTGTGTCTTTGCGAACCTTCTCGATACCCAACCGCTCGACAAAATCGTAGGTGCGTTCGAGGTAGTTGGCGTTCTCGCGGTAGTACTGAAAGAACAGGTCCGACGCTTCAAACGCCTGCTCGGTCGTCTCGACCGTCACCAGCAGATCGGCCTTGCGCACGCCTTTGCCTGCCGCGCCTCCGACGACCACCTGCCAGCTTCCCTCCTGCCCGATCAAGCCGAGATCCTTCACCGTGGCCTCGGCGCAATTACGCGGGCATCCAACCACCGCCATCTTGTATTTATGCGGCGTGAACAGATTCTCGTATCGCCGCTCCAACTCTACGCCCGCCGAGATCGAATCCTGCGTGCCGAAGCGGCAGAACTGCTCTCCGACACAGGTCTTTACCATGCGAACGCCCTTCGCGTAAGCTTGTCCCGATGGCATCCCGAGATCGGCCCACATCTTCGGCAGGTCCTCTTTTTTCACGCCCAGCAAATCCAATCGCTGGCTGCCCGTGACCTTCACCAGTGGCACGTTGTATTTCTCGGCGACATCGGCGATTTTCCGGAGTTCCGCCGGCGACGTAATCCCGCCCCGCATGCGCGGAACCACCGAAAAAGTTCCGTCGTTTTGAATGTTCGCGTGTACGCGGTCGTTGATGAATCGCGCCGACCGGTCCTCTTCATGCTCGCCGCAGTGGATGACATCCAGCAGATAACTCAGCGCCGGCTTGCATACCGCGCAGCCCTTTCCGTTGCCGTAAATATCCAGGACATCCTGCGCCGTCTTCAACTTCTGCGAGCGGATGATGTCCTTCAGCTTTTCCTGCGGGAAGGGAACACACGCGCACAGCACTTTCTGTTTGTCCTCGACGAAGCCCGGCGCCACTGCCTTCAGCAACTGCGTGCAAACGCCCGAGCAGCTTCCACAGCCCGTCGCCGCCCGCGTGCGGTCTTTCAACTGCGCCAGAGTCTCCACGCCGTGCGTGTGGATCGCATCGACGATTGTCCCTTTGCTCACGCCGTTGCAGCCGCAAACCGTCTCGCTGTCCGGCATTTGCGCCACATCGAGCCCGCCATCGGCCGACGGCGGCGGAAACAAAAGGTGCTTTCGCTGTTTCGAGAGATCCTCGCCGCTGTTCAACCAGCTCTTGTACTTGTGATCGTCGCTCGCATCGCCGACAAGGATCACGCCCACAAGCCGGTTGTCTTTGACAAACAGCTTCTTGTAGATACCCAGCGAGCGGTCTTCGTACGCGACGACTTCAACATCCGGATCGCTGTCGTCAATCACGCCCGCCGAGAAAACATCGACGCCCATGATCTTTAACTTCGCCGCCTGCGCCTTGCTTTCAAATGCCGGCCCTTTGTTGCCCGTGATCGTCGCCGCCAGAACCTTGCCCTGCTCATACAGCGGCGCAACCAATCCAAACAACTCGCCGCGAAACTCCGTGCACTCGCCGACCGCGTAAATGTCCGGGTGCGACGTCTCCATGAATTCGTTGACGACGATCCCTCGATTGACCTCGACGCCCGCAAGTTTGCCCAGCGCCGAATTCGGCCGAATGCCCGCGGCTATCACTACTAGCTCCGCGTCGATCTCCTCGCCGTCGGCAAACCGTAGGCCCTCTACTTTTCCATTGCCCGTCAACGCCCGAGTGCTCTTCTGCAGCAAAACGTCGACGCCCAGATTCTTCATCTTGCGGTTCAGAAACATCCCGCCCGTCGGGTCCAACTGCCGGTCCATCAAGCGGTCGCCCAGGTGCACGACCGTAACCGCGCAACCCTGCACTTGCAGCCCGCGCGCCGCTTCCAGCCCAAGCAGTCCGCCGCCGATGACGACCGCCTTGCAACCCGGCCGCGATTTTTCCAGCAGATCGCGCGTATCGTCCAAAGTGCGAAACACATGGACATTCTTCTTATCGACGCCATCCATCGGCGGCACGAACGCGCTCGACCCCGTCGCGATGATCAATTTATCGAACCGCGTCACCGAACCGTCGGCCCCCGTCACCGTTCGGGCTTCGGAGTCGATCGCCGTTACGCGTACGCCCAGGCGCGGCGTAATGCCGTTGGACTGGTACCAGTCGATGTCGTTGATGACGATATCGTCCGCCGATTTCTCGCCCGCCAGCACCGACGACAGCATGATGCGGTTGTAGTTGACGTGCGTCTCATCCCCGAAAATCGTGATCTGGAAGTCGTGCGTGAACTTCAGAATCTGTTCCACGCAGGCCACTCCCGCCATGCCATTGCCAATAACTACGAGCTGTTTCATCGGACCTCTCCTGTGCGTTCCACGCGAACGGCGCACTGCTTGTAATTCGGCTCCCTCGAAATCGGATCGAACGCGCTCTGCGTCACATCGTTCACGTTGGTTTCGAAAAAGTGAAACGGCATGAACACCTGTCCTGGCGCCACGATCTCGGTTAGCCGCAACTCCACCTCACGCACGCGGCCGCGCCGCGAAACCAGGTCGACCCGGTCATGCGACCGCAAGCCCATCGCTCGCGCATCGCGCGGATTCATCTCCAGCCATGCCGACGGCGAGAGCCGCTCCAGGATGGGAACTTCTTTCGTTTTCGTTCGTGTGTGCCAGTGCTCCACCGTCCGTCCGGTATTCAAGACCAACGGATACTGTTTGTTCGGCTGCTCGGGAAACGGCTCCCACTCCGCGCACACAAACTTTGCGCGCCCGTCGGCCGTTGGAAACGTGCCGTCTTCGTAGAGGCGTGTTGTCGCCGCCGGCGCCGTGCCTTCCGCGAGCGGCCACTGCACCGGGCCCTGTGCCAGCATGTCGTAGGTGATGCCCGAGTAGTCGCAGAGACGTCCCTTCGAAACCCTTCGCCACTCGTTGAAAGCGTCCTCGGGCTTTGTCCAGCCGGGATACAATTCTTCGCGGCAGCCGAGTTTCTCGGCGGTTTTGAGGAAGATATCGAAGTCCGATTTCGCCTCGCCGATGGGCTCGACGGCCTTGTTCGCCTTGCTCACGCGGCGTTCGGAATTGGTGTAGGTGCCTTCCTTTTCGCCCCAGATCGCGGCGGGCAAAATCAAGTGCGCCAACTCGGTTGTCGGCGTGGGATGATAGCCATCCTGTACAACCACGAAATCGAGATTCGAAAGCGCCTGCCGCAACACATCCTGATTCGGAAAGGAGACCAGCGGATTGGTGGCAATAACCCACAACGCGCGAATCTTGTTTCCCACC
>VFZQ01000546.1 GCA_016871135.1 Acidobacteriota bacterium
GAGACGTTTGTGCAGAGCGGCGACGGGCCGACGCCGACGCCGGTGATCTCGCGCGCGATCATTCGCTACAACGCGGCCAAACCATTGCAACAGGCCGATGGCATTGTCATCAGCCCGTCGCACAATCCGCCAGCCGATGGCGGCTTCAAATACAATCCGCCCAACGGCGGGCCAGCGGAGTCCGACGTCACGGGTTGGATTCAGAATCGCGCGAATGAGCTGATGGGTTCGGCGATCAAGCGGACAATTGACTCGGCGAACGTTCGCCAGCACGACTACGTCACGCCGTATGTCGACGACTTGAAGCTGGTGATCGATTGCGATGCGATTCGCGGCGCATCGCTGCGGCTCGGCGTCGATCCGCTTGGCGGCGCGTCGGTGCATTATTGGGCTCCGATTGCGGCGGCGTATGGGCTGTCGATTGAAAACGTGAACCCGTCGGTCGATCCGACGTTTTCGTTCATGACGCTGGATCATGACGGAAAGATTCGCATGGACTGTTCGAGTCCGCACGCGATGGCATCTCTGGTGGCGTTGAAGTCGAAGTTCGATCTCGCATTCGCGACCGATCCGGACGCGGATCGGCACGGCATTGTTGTGCCGTCGGTGGGGTTGATGAATCCGAATCACTATCTGGCCGTGGCGATTCAGTATCTGCTGACACATCGGCCCGGTTGGCCCGTGACCGCGGCGGTGGGCAAAACGCTGGTGTCGAGTTCGATCATCGACCGCGTGGTTGGCGCGCTGGGCCGCACCCTGGCCGAGGTGCCGGTGGGTTTCAAATGGTTCGCCGGCGGATTGTTCGACGGCTCGTTCTGTTTCGGCGGCGAGGAGAGCGCGGGCGCGAGTTTCCTGTGCCGAGATGGGCGCGTGTGGACAACCGATAAGGACGGGCTGCTGTTGGATTTGCTGGCGGCCGAGATCCGCGCGGTGACGGGACGCGATCCGGGCGAGCATTATCAAACGCTGACAGAGACGCATGGCGCGCCGGTGTACACGCGCATCGACGTACCGACAACACCGGAGCAGAAGGCGAAGCTGGCGAAGTTGAACGCGGCGTCGATGCAGGCGGCGGAGTTGGCGGGGGAGAAGATCACGGCGATCTTGACGCACGCGCCGTCGAATGGCGCGGCGATCGGTGGATTGAAGGTGGCGACGGAGAACGGTTGGTTTGCCGCGCGGCCGTCTGGTACCGAGAACATCTACAAGATCTACGCCGAGAGTTTTCGCGGCGCCGAGCATCTGAAGGCGATCGTGGCGCAAGCGCAGGAGATAGTCACCGCGGCGGTATCATAGGGAAAGATGCTGCACCGCGCCATACTGCTCGCGCTGGCGATGATCGTCGTGATCAGCTCGCAGTGCGTGGCCGCGTGTGAAGCCACCGATTGCGTGAAGCCTCCGGCGCATTGTCACGAGGACGCAAAACCGTCGTGCGAGCGCGGGGCCGATCAGGAAACGCCGATGGTTGTTGATCTGGCACCGGCTCTGATTGTTGCGCCCTACGACGATTCCGGTGTCTCCGTTGTTGTCGCCGAGCGCGCTGTCGTGCGTGTGGACTTACGTCCCAAACCTCCCTTGCGGATCTGATCCGCCGCGATTTCGCGGCCGTTTTCCAAATCCAATTTCAAGTGAGGTTCCAATGAGTAATCGAAGAGGATTCTTCTCTCGACTCGCGGCTGGAGGCGCGGCAATGTTTGCGCAGCCACCCGCGCCCAAGCCCGTTTCGTTCGAGGCACCCGACACGCCAAAGCTGCCATTCAAGATGGTCAACGGCGTGAAGGAGTTTGAGTTGATCGCCGAGGTCGTGCGGCAGGAGATCGTGCCCGGCCGCTTTATGGACGCCTGGGGCTATAACGGTTCCGTGCCCGGTCCGACGATCGAGATCAACGAAGGCGACCGCGTGCGCGTCGTCTTCCGCAACAAACTGCCCGAGCCCACGGCCGTGCACTGGCATGGCTTTGAAGTGCCGATGGAGATGGACGGGTCGGTTGGCCTCGGGCAAGATCCGGTACCGCCGGGAGGCACGTTCGTGCACGAGTTCACGCTGCGTCAGCACGGCACCTGTTTCTATCACTCGCACTTTCCGATGCAAGAGATGATGGGCATGCTCGGGTTTGTCGTCATTCATCCGGCCAAGCCCTACACGCCGCATGTGCATCGCGATTTTGGGCTCGTGATTCAGGAGTGGGCGCTGTTGCCAAACAACACGGTGCCGAACTCGCTGGCGATGGAGTTCAATTGGCTGACATTCAACGGCAAGGCCGGCCCGGACTGTACGCCGTTGATCGTCAAGCAGGGCGAGCGAGCCCGCATCCGACTGATCAATATCGGCATGGATCATCATCCGATCCACATGCACGGCGTGCAGTTCGTCGTGACGGGCACCGAGGGCGGAAGGATTCCGGAGTCGATGTGGTATCCGCAGAACACGGTGCTCGTGGGCGTTGCGCAGGCGCGGGTGTTTGAGTTCGAGGCGACGTATGTCGGCGATTGGATGCTGCACTGCCATTTACCGCATCACATGATGAACCAGATGGTGTCGATGGTTGGGCCGGTATCGCATGGCGAGCACGCGCACCATGCGACTGGCGGCATCGAGCCGTATCCGAAGGACGATCCGGAGAAGAAGAAAGTGCCGGGGTATCCGCAGGACATGTGGATGCCGAATCACTATGAGTTTCGTCCGAAGGCCGAATACTACGGGCTTCGGAAGGGATGGGCCGGCGCAATGATGGGCATGATGACGCTGGTGCGCGTTGTGACCGAGGAAACATACGCGGAGATCGAGAAACTGAGGGCGCTATGATTCAACTTCTATTGATTGCGGCATCGCTGGGCGTGGAAGATTTGGAGCGCATGGCGCTGGAAGCGAGTCCTTCGGTACGGCAAGCAGAGGCCGCGGTGCAAGCGGCGCGTGGACGGGAGAAACAGGCGGGCTTGTATCCGAATCCCGTGCTCGGCGCGACGGGCGATGAGATCGCCAATGGGCCGGTGATTCGCGGCGGCGAACACGGCGGGTTCTTTGAACAGCGCATTGTGACGGCGGGAAAATTGGGCGCAAGCCGGAACGTCGCCGGGCGCGAACGCGCGGCGGCCGAGCAGATGTCGGCGGCGCAGAAGCAGCGTGTGCGGAACGCGGCGCGGATGTTGTTCTATCAGGCGTTGGGCGATCAGCGGCGTGTCACGGTCCGCACCGAGGTGAAACGCCTGGCGGATGAGGCGGTGAAGATCGCGGGCGAGTTGGTGAACACGGGGCTCGGCGATCAGCCGGATAAGCTGTCGGCGGAGATTGAGGCGCAGCGCGCGGATTTGTCGCTGGTGATGGCGCGGAATGCGCAGGAGCGAACTTGGCGGCAGATTGGGGCGCTCGTCAACAATCCGGCGCTGCGTCTATCTGAACTTGCGGGCGATTTGGAGGCGTTGCCGAAGTTGGACGCATCGGTCGTGTTGGATCGGATCTATGCCGAGAGCCCCGAGGTTCGTTTGTCTGAGATTGAAGCTTCGCGCGCGGAGATGGCGGTCACGCGAGCGCGCAAAGAACCTGTGCCGGATATCGTCGTGCGCGGTGGCGTGCGCTACAACCGAGAGTTGCTGGAGGCGAACATGCGGCCCGTCGGCAGAGAGGGATTCTTCGACATCGGCGTGGAGATTCCCCTGTTCAATCGGAACCAGGGAAACATCGCCGCGGCCCGAGCGGAGGCGTCGAAGGCGAAGCTCGATATCGACCGGACGAAGCTGTCGCTGCGCGCGCGGCTGGCAGAAGCGAATCGCGAGTATCAAGATGCCGTCGCGGCTTCGGCGAAGTACAAGAGCGAGATGATCCCGCGCGCGGAGAAGGCGTTTGGGATGTATCGCGAGAACTTTCGGAAAATGGCGGTAGCTTATCCGATGGCGCTGAACGCGCAGAGGAATTTGGCACAGCTGCGGGATGAGTATGTGGACTCGCTGGTGATGGCGTGGCAGCGAGCGGTGGAGATGGAGGGGTTGCTGCTGTTGCCGTAGTAGGATGGTTGGGTGCTGCAGAAACTGATCCTTGATGGCGTCGGACCCGCGAAGCATCTTGAGGTTGAGTTTGCGGAACGCTTGAACTTGATCACTGGCGATAACGGGCTGGGGAAGAGTTTTTTGTTGGATGTGGCTTGGTGGGCGTTGACGGGTGGGTGGCCGTCGCGAGATCGGACGGCGGTGCCGCGGAGGGACGCGGATAAGTCGGAGTTATATTTTGCGATTCGGGGTGGCAGGGATCCTGCAATTTTTCGGTTCAACCACTCGGCGCAGATATGGGAACTCCCGTGGCCCAGGGGGGTCCCTAGTTCTCCTGGCCCAGTAGTTTACGCACAAGTCGATGGTGGATTCGCTGTTTGGGATCCCGCGAGGAATGGTTCGTCGGCCGGCACGAATCCATTGGCGCCATTCGTGTTCGATCC
>VFZQ01000547.1 GCA_016871135.1 Acidobacteriota bacterium
GTCTGGCAACATACCGCAAAGCGACGACGACTTTCATCTTTTTGGGCGGCCCGCCGCGGGCCATTGGGGCTCCCTGGCGGTCGCGCCTCTGAAGGCGGTTGCGTGCGTGCAGTTAGCGGGCGAGCATCCACACGCCGGCGGCGATCAGGACGACGCCCCCGATGCGCGCGATCACCTCGGCGCGCGGCGCCAGCTTTTCGATCAGAACGAAAATCGAAATCAGCGCGACCCACATGATGTTCATCACTCCGGCGGCGAACAGCAGTAGCATCAGCGCCCAGCAACATCCTGTGCAGTAGGCACCGTGCCACACTCCGGTCGACAGCGCCCCGAGGACGCCCGGTTTCCAGCCATGCATGATGACATCGAGCGGGCCGCGGCAGTGCTTCAGGCAGGCGTGTTTCAGCGGTGTGAACTGAAACACGCCCGCGACGATGAGGATCACTCCGGCTATTTTCGCGCTCGACGGTTCCATCATCATGGTCAGGAATCCGTACTTCTCCAGCAGCCAGTGCGCCGCGGTCGCAACCACGCTGAAGGCTGTCCACACCAGCAAATAGCCGGCGAGAAACGCGCTCGCCGGGACGTAGGGGCGGCCGGCCGCTTGTTGTGTTCGACTGTGCTTAGCAAACAGCAAGACAGCGGGCGCGATCGACGGCGTCATCATCGCGATCATCATCACGACCCACATCGTCAGGTTGTAAATTGCCGCTTCGGTCGACCACGAAATATCGACGTGCCCCGACATGTCCATGCCGGCGTGCATGGCGTAAATGGCGTTGGCTTCGCGGATGGTGTAGACCCAAGCCAGCGCGGCGATGAGGACTATTCCAGTGATTAGGACTGCGCGGTCACGATACATGGCTTCGTCGAATAAGAGCAATACTACACCGCGCGGCGGGAGATTGCCCGCGTCCAATTTTTCCCCTTGTTTGGCGAGAAGCGATCCCGGTTGGTTGAGGGGATATTGATTGCGATCGCTTCGCGGTTGCCTTCGGTTGACATCTTGCGTGGATCGCCATCGCTAGTCAACCGCGCGGTTTGCATAGCATGGGCGACAATTGCGTTCGCGGCACACCCACCCCATGGGCGGAGCGGCGCTGCGTGCCGAGAACGTGAAAAATTTCCTCGCTGCTCTAAATGGTAGAATGATTTCTTGCTGGGTCTCGGGCTTCGTGCAACGGGCGGCTGCAAACCCCGCCAGGTCCGGAAGGAAGCAACGGTAGTGGTTTAGCTTGTGTGCCGCGGATCACCCGGGGCCTGGCATTTTCTATTTCGGCTCCCATGTATCAAGTCATCGCGCGGAAGTACCGGCCGCAGTCGTTCGCTGAACTGGTCAGCCAGGAACACGTTAAGACGACGCTCGACAACGCCATCAATCAGCGGCGTATCGCGCACGGCTATATTTTCAGCGGCCAGCGGGGAACGGGCAAAACGACAGTCGCGCGCATCATGGCGCGGTGTTTGAATTGTGTCGATGGACCGACGGCGACGCCGTGTGGCACGTGTTCCAGCTGCAAGGAAATCACGACCGGCGGCGCGGTCGACGTGATCGAAATCGACGCGGCGTCCAATCGCGGCATTAATGAAATGCGCGAACTGCGCGAGAGCGTACGCTTCCGGCCGGCGCGCGACCGCTTCAAAGTTTTCATCATCGACGAAGCGCATCAGATTACCAACGAGGCGTTTAACGCGCTGCTGAAAACGCTGGAAGAGCCGCCCGAGTGGGTGGTCTTCATCTTGTGCACGACGGAGTCGCACAAGATTCCGACGACGATCGCTTCGCGTTGTCAGCAGTTCACGTTCCGCAGCGTTGAGTTCGCCGAACTTGTCACCCGGATGGAGTGGATCTGCAAGGAAGAGGGCATCACGGCGGAGCCCGATGCGCTGGCGGTCCTGGCGCAAGCCGGCGAGGGCAGCGTGCGCGATTCGCTGTCGGCGCTGGATCAGGCGATCGCCTGTTGCGGTACTACGCTGAAGGCCGCGGAGGTCCGTGCGCTGCTGGGCTTGTTCGCGCTCGACGGGCTTGATCAGGTGATGGACTCGATAGATCGCGGCGACTCGACGCGGATGCTTGAGATTGTTGCCGAACTCGATCGGACCGGCGCGAATCTGCAACACTTTTGCCGGGAGTTGGCGCGGCATGTTCGCAACCTGCTAGTCGCGCGGATTGCGGGGGCGGGCACGCGTTTAATTGCCGCGTCGCCGAACGAGCAGACGAAGATGGCGGAGGTCGGCGCGCGGTTTAGCGAGGAGGATCTGACGCGGTACTTGCAGATCACTCTCGATGTTTACCGTGACCTGCAATATTCGCTGCAACCGCGGCTGCATTTGGAATTGGGCCTGTTGAAGTTG
This sequence comes from Acidobacteriota bacterium, assembly GCA_016871135.1. Taxonomy (GTDB): domain Bacteria; phylum Acidobacteriota; class Terriglobia; order Bryobacterales; family Bryobacteraceae. The sequence goes on from VFZQ01000547.1 coordinate 2,356, forward strand.
GTGCATGCGGGCAAGCTGCTTTCGATCGAAGAGGCGCTGGCGGGGGTGGCGAGTGCGCCCGCTGCACCGGTTACTCCGAAGCCGGCTCCGCCGAAGGCCGCGCCGCCCGCACCATCGTCCGCTCCCCCTTGGAACACGGCGCCGACCCCTGCAAAAGCCGCCCCGCCACCCGCGCCGCCCAAGCCACAGGTTGCGCCGGGAACGATCAAAGAGCGCATTCACACGGCGCTTGCCGAAGCGGGGTTGACGTTTACCGCCGATGGCATTGAATCGTCGATCGTGAACGAACACGCCGCGGAAATCGAAGTCTTCGCGCCCGAAGAGTTGCAGCTATCGCTCAACGAGAAAGAGCTGCAGCAGTTCCTAATCAAGATTGGGATTCAGAAGCGGCTGCGCCTTCGCTTTGAGGCGAATGTCGCCGTCAGCGCGCCGAAGCCCGCGGCGCAATCGGCCGGTGACGATGAGGTTACCGCGCGCGCGATGTCGCATCCGATGGTCCAGCGGTTTCAGGAAACGTTTAAGGACAGCCAGGTCCGCCAAGTTCGAGATTTGAAGGAGTAGCGTTATGAAGATGCCCGGAAACATGAACGCCATGATGCAGCAGGCGCAGCGCATGCAGCAAAAGATGAAGGAGGACATCGACGCGATCCGAGTGGAGGCGAGCGCGGGCGGCGGCATGGTGACCGTCAAAATGGACGGCAATAAGAAGTGCCTGGGCGTGAAGATCGACGCCGAAGCCGCCGGCGACGCCGAGATGTTGCAGGACATGATCATGGCCGCGTTGAACGAGGCCTATGCGAAGGTCGAGAAGGAATCGCAGGCGAAGATGAATGCGATGCTCGGCGGCCTTGGTCTTCCGCCGGGAATGTTCTAAACGCGCATGCCCGAATTTGCCGAACCTCTCGCACGTTTAGTGGATGAGTTCCGGCGCCTGCCCGGCATCGGGCAGAAGTCGGCGCAGCGGATCGCCTTTCACATCTTGCGAGCGGCGAAGCAAGATGCGTTCCGGTTGGCGCAGGCCGTGATCGATGTGAAGGAGAAGCTCGGTCTTTGCGCGATTTGCAACAACGTGAGCGCGGGCGAGATGTGTCCGTACTGTGCGAGCGAAACGCGCGATCGGAGCGTGATTTGCGTTGTCGAGGAGGCGCCGAATATCTTGCCGATCGAAACGACGCGCACGTTCGAGGGGCTGTATCATGTGCTGCACGGTGCGATCAGTCCGCTGCGCGGGATCGGCCCGGAGCAGTTGAAGATAAAGAGTTTGATCGAACGCCTGTCGAGCGGCGAAGTAAAAGAGATTATTCTCGCCACCAATCCAACGGTGGAAGGCGAAGCGACCGCGGCGTATCTTTCGCGGCTTCTTAAGCCGTTGGGCCTCCGCGTGACGCGCATTGCGATGGGAATACCCGTAGGGAGCGACTTGGAATATGCCGACGAAGTTTCGATGTCGAAGTCTTTGGAGAATCGCCGCGAGCTTTAGCTTCGCGGCTTGTTTGTTGGCGCAACCGCCGGGCGAGGCCGCGCGGACGTGGCGCGTCAAAAATGAAAAGGCGATCGTGGCCGAGTTTCTCGACTTCCTCGCGATTCCGAACGTTGCGCGCGATATCGAGCGGCCTTTCATCGCCAAGAACGCCGATTGGATCGTCGCCGCATTTGCCAAGCGCGGTATTCAGGCGCGCAAGTTGACGGTCGACAAAGCGCCGCCCGTTGTATTCGCCGAGTGGAAAACTCCGGGGGCGACGGAGACGATTATGTTCTATGCGCACTACGACGGCCAGCCGGTCGATCCGTCGAAGTGGACCGTCACCGAGCCGTTCACGCCGAAGGTCGTTGGCGATCGCATTTACGCGCGCTCGGCTTCCGACGACAAGGCGCCGATCATCGCGCTGCTGGCGGCGATTGACGCGGGTGTGAAACCGAAAGCCAACATCAAGTTTTTTTTCGAGGGCGAGGAAGAGGCGGGATCGGCGCGAGTCGGCGAGATCATTCGGAAGTACAAGGCGCTGCTCGACGCCGATGTGTGGCTGTTCTGCGATGGCCCGGTGCACCAGAGCCGGCGC
>VFZQ01000548.1 GCA_016871135.1 Acidobacteriota bacterium
GTATTTAGAACCCGAAAAATCAACGGCTTCCGGCGGTTCGAAGGGCCGCGCTGAAACCCGATAGCTCCCAAAATCATCTCATGGTAAGATATAGACGTATGACCAACGGTGGCGTAATCTACTAAACCTAAGACCGACGCGGATACTTGCACCATGCGTCGGCTCTTACTCTTTCCTCTGTGTGTCCACGCCGATACGGCCCCCGGCATGGTTGTCGATCAGTACGGCCGTCCCGTCGCGGGCGCCATTGTCGCGGCTTCTCCCCGGCGAATCACGACGGCCGCCGGTGTGTCGTTCGTACTCCGCGATCAACGATCACCCTACGTCGTCTTCCATACGAGCTTTCAACCGGTGATCGTGCCGCCCAATGCGGAGCGAATTGTGTTAACTACGCTTGAGACGGCGCTTGCGTTGCCGCCCTGCCGGGGCCAAGTGATTGAGGCGGGAGCCGTCGGTTTTTAGCGAGCCTACGGAGTCAAGTTGCTCTTTATTGGGCATGGAGAAGGGCATTCGTCGGTCCACTACGCGTCGGCCGATCTAAAGGTGATGGTCATGTACCGCGAAGACGAAGTGCTGGACTTCTCGATGCTTTCCGCCTTGCCCATCCAAGTATGGAAAGCGAAGTCGAAGACCGGACACATCACTCGGGGAAAGAACTCCGATGGCAAGTACTGGGCCTGGATCGGTGACCTCGGCCAGTCCAGCCTCTTCGCTCATAGCGCTAGTTCGCAACGGATCGATAGTCTTCGGGCGTCGCTTTGTGCTCTATAGCCCCTGCAACTTCAGCGCTCCATCTCCCGTCATGACACGCCGCAAATAATCGATCTGCCCCAAGTGCCAGTTGAGATGCCCGTAGAGATGCACGACGAACTGATGCGTCGTCAAATCCACGCCGAGCACGTTCTGCGGATAGACCTGGGCGAGTTCGTCCGCCGAAAGGCGTTCGATTACACCGGGAACGATCTCTCGTACTCCGGCGATTCGCGCCGCTAACTCCGCCCGCGATAACCCGCGCGTCGAAAACTCCTTCTCGCGCTCGCGCTGATACGGCACGCCGCCAAGCTGCCGGCCGATAAACTCGCGCAAGTTCCCCTCCAGGTGCAGCACGAGATTGCCCGCCGCGTTTGTCACGCCGCCGCGAATCTCCCACAGCGCCTCGTCCGATGGAAACGCTTCAATCTCCTGAATCAATCGCGTCAGGTCGCGTTCATAGAGTCTTTTCATTCGATCACTCGATTCAGAATAGCGGGAGCGGCGCCCGCGATTTTCTTTCGCTCCGCAGGATCGAGCTGGCTATACGCCGGCGCGGACATCCCGCGCACCTTCATCGGATCGACACGCGCCGCGCGCCACTGTTTCAACGATGCGCGGGCGTGCTCCACGCGCTCGCGATACTTCCGCGCCGCCGAAACGTCGGAAGTTTCGCGTGGATCGACCGCAAGATCGAACGCCTCGACCGTCCCGTTGTGGTTGTCGATAAACTTGAATCCGCCCTCCAAATGCATCGTTGAAGTCAGATCCGAAATACAGCGGTCTTTCCATGACGCATCTCCCGCCGTCATGAGTTTGCGGAAGCTGCGGCCCTGCATGCCCTCGGGCGCGGGCAGGCCAGCCATGTCGAGCAGCGTCGGCATCAGATCGGTATTCTCGATCACCTGTTTCACCTGCCTCGGCTTCACGCCCGGCGCGCGCAGCATCAGCGGCACATGCGCCGAGCCTTCGTACATGAAGTCCTTGAACCACAGCGCGCGATCGCCCAGCATGTTGCCGTGATCGGCCGTGAACAGCACGATTGTATTGTCGGCGAGACCCAGCCGCTTCAACTCGCCGAATAGCCGCGCGAGTTCTTCGTCAATGTGCGTGATCGCGCCATAGTACAGCGCGCTCATCACACGCAGCATTCGTTCGTCGTCGATATGCTTGCGTTTCAACCGCCCTTCGGCTTTCGCGCGCACTGCCTTTGCATCGGCGGGCAGCTTCGGCACGCGGATCACGTTCGGATCGTAGCGCGAGAAAAACGGCTCCGGCTCGACGCTTGGCGAGTGCGGTTTCAGGTAGGAGGAAAACAGAAAGAACGGCTTTCGATCCGCCGCGCGCGCACGAAGGTACTCAATCGAGCGGTCGGTAATCCACTCGGTTTCGAAGTCGGTTTTGTCGTACTTGAACAAGCCGACATCGCGGCCCAGCGGATCGCCCGGCCACGGGCAGGTGCCGTCTTTGCGCGCCCACTTGCCGCCGTCACCGCCGTACCTCTTCCGAAGATGCGCGACGTGCCCGCGCTCGGGTGTCGGCCCTTCGTTGGTATAGGTCCAGAAATCGTCAAAACCGAAATCGAAGCGGTGCGGGTTGTAGTGCAACTTGCCCGCGATGGCGGTGTGGTAGCCGTGATGCCGCAGGATCGACGGAAGAAAAATCTCGCCGTCGTTGTACGGCAAGCCGTTGCGCGTCACGCCGTGAACGTGTGGATAGCGGCTGGTGAAGACCGACGCTCGCGCCGGACAGCACACCGGCGAAACTGTATAGGCGTTCGAAAAGAACACGCTCTCTTTCGCAAGCGCATCGAGCGTGGGCGTCTTCACGTCGGGATGCCCCGCGCAGCCCATCGCGTCCCATCGCATTTCGTCCACCATGACGAAGAGAATGTTTGGACGCTTCGGCGCCTGCGCGCTGGCGGCCGCCGAAGCGGCGAGAAATTCGCGGCGTAGCATGTAACGGTTAGTTTATTCGCTGGCGGGCTCGATATGCACGAGTACGTTTTCGATCCAGTCCAGCCGCTCTCGCAGCGCGCTCTTTACCTTGCCCGCGATCACGTGCGATTCGTCCACGCGCATTGCCGGATCGACGTGCACATGCATGTCGACATGCCAGCGCAGCCCTGTCTTGCGCGCGTGTACCTTTTCGATCGCCCGCACCCCTTCCACGCTCATCGCCACACTCCGTATTTCGTCGAGACGTTCGCCATCCGGCATCGTGTCGATCAACTGCGACGCCGTTTCGCGAATCACCTGCAACCCCAGAAACACGACGATCCCACCCACCAGGCAACCGCCGATCGCGTCGGCGTGAGCGAACCGCGCGGGATCGAACAGCGTGAGGCCGAGACACACGAGCGCCGTCGCGCCCGAAATCAAATCGACAAAATCGTTCTTGCCATCGGCGGCCAGCGCGGACGATTGAATGCTTTCGGCCACGCGCAACTTCCACGCGCTCATCAGGCCCTTCGCTATCAGTGAAATCAGCAGCGGCCAAACCGCGTAAGCGGCCGGAGGCGCGGCGTTGACATGGATCGCCTGAAAGCTGTGAATCGCGATTCCACCGCCCGTGACGACAAGCAGCAGGCCGATCGCAAGGCCTCAAACCGCCCGTGGCCATAGGGATGATCTTCATCGGCCGGCCTGGCCGCAAGTGTCAGCCCCAATACCAACATGCCCGAAGCCAAAACGTCGGCGGCCGATTCCACGCCATCGGCTAACGTCGCTTCCGATCCCGCGGCCACGCCGATTGAAATTTTCAACACCGCCAGCGCCGCGCTGACGCCCATGCCGGCCAAGGCGATCCTGCGCGCCAGTGAATAGGCTGCGTGCATCTGGTTTTAGGATAGCGGGTGGGCGGAACGGTCGACCTGAAATCGCAACAACGTCTCAGCTGCCCCAACTACCGCTAGGCTTCCGCTAAATACAGTTGATACCCTGTGTTCGGATCCACTTCCGGCTGTTGCAATCAGAATCTCCCCAGCCGAGGTTGTCCGTTATGATCCAGACGATGTTAGAGCTCTGGACGGCGCCACCGCCGCATAAACAAAACTTCGGCGGTTCGTCGTGAGGGCTAGAGCAAGATCTCCTTCACCACGTGGCCGAACACGTCGGTCAGGCGGTAGTCGCGGCCTGTGTAGCGGTAAGTGAGCCTCTCGTGGTCCAAGCCCAGCAAGTGGAGCATTGTCGCGTGCAGGTCGTGAATGTGCACCTTGCCCTGCACCGCGTCCCATCCGAAATCATCGGTGGCGCCGTGCGCAATGCCAGGCTTAACGCCGCCGCCGGCAAGAAACATTGTGAAGCCGCGCGGATTGTGTTCGCGCCCGCGGTCACTCGCCGGGGCCTTGCCTTGCGAGAGATCCTGGTCGAACGGCGTGCGGCCAAACTCACCGCCCCAAATCAATAGCGTATCTTCAAGCAAACCGCGGCCTTTCAAGTCGGCAATCAGGCCCGCGATCGGTTTGTCCACCGCCTTGCAACGCACTGGCAGCGACTCGCGCAGCTTTCCATGGTGGTCCCATCCGCCGTCGGTGACCTGCACGAAGCGGACACCGGCCTCGACCAATCGGCGCGCCATAAGACACTGCCGGCCGAAGTTGTCCGTCTCTTTTTCGCCGATGCCATAGAGGCTCTTGGCGGCCTCCGTTTCGCGAGCCAAA
>VFZQ01000549.1 GCA_016871135.1 Acidobacteriota bacterium
CGCCACCTTTGAGGTGGTGCTAAACCACGGGGCCGCGCCAGCGACCCCAACCAGCCGCTTTGAGCGGCTCACGAACGAAGGCCCCCGGCTCTGCCGGGGGATCGTTACTGCAAACAGCGGGCCAAAGGTTACAGGGTTTATAATTGTGACCCATGCAACTTTCCGTCGTCGACTGGCTGGTGGTCGCTGCCTACTTCCTCCTTAACATTGCAATTGGCTACTACTACAAGCAGCGGGCGGGCTCGTCGGTCGACGAGTTCTTCCTGTCCGGGCGTGATGTGCCTTGGTGGTTGGCGGGCACTTCGATGGTGGCGACTACGTTCGCCGCCGATACGCCATTGGCCGTAACGGGGATGGTCGCCCGCAATGGCATTGCGGGGAACTGGCTGTGGTGGAACTTCGTCGCAGGTGGAATGCTGGTTGTGTTTTTCTACGCACGGCTGTGGCGGCGGTCAGGGGTTATGACCGACATCGAGTTCTCCGAGATCCGCTACTCGGGAAAGCCAGCCGCGTTTCTACGTGGGTTTCGGGCCGTGTACTTTGGGATACCTATTAATTGTATCGTTCTGGGCTGGGTAAACCTCGCGATGGTCAAGATTTTGATGATGGTCCTCAACGTCGAGAAGACCACTGCTTTAGTAATCGTCATTCTTCTGATCGGCATTACGTCTTGGATTTCGACGTTGTCCGGGTTGTGGGGGGTGCTGGTCACCGACGTCGTGCAGTTCTTCATCAAGATGGCGATGGTGGTGATCCTGGCCTATTGTGCGGTCGACGCCGTCGGCGGCATGGACGCATTAATGGCGAAGCTCGCGGCGGTTGATGCGGCGCGCGGCGCGTCGCCCGGCGGCAAGGGATCGCTCCTTGCTTTTGTGCCGGATCTCGATTCGCCTTGGATGCCGATGATCACGTTCTTGGTTTACATTTCGCTGAATTGGTGGGCGACGTGGTATCCCGGTGCTGAACCCGGCGGCGGCGGATATGTTGCGCAACGGATGTTCTGCGCACGCGATGAAAAGCATTCGCTATTGGCGACCCTTTGGTTCAACATCGCGCACTACGCGATTCGCCCCTGGCCGTGGATTCTGACCGCGCTGGCAAGCATCGTGCTCTATCCGAATCTCGCCGATCCGGAGACCGGCTACATCAAAGTGATGATCGATCACATGCCGGCGTCGTTGCGCGGGCTGATGCTCGCGGGTTTCGCGGCGGCGTATATGTCGACCATCGCGACGCAGCTCAACTGGGGTGCGAGTTATCTGGTCAACGACTTCTACCGGCGGTTCTGGAAACCGACGGCGACGGATGCGCACTACGTGCTGATTTCGCAGATCGCGACGGTTGCGATCACCCTGATCTCGGCGGGCGTGACGTTCTACATGGACTCGATCTCGGGCGCATGGAAACTGCTCATCGTGACAGGTGCGGGCACCGGCGGTGTGCTGCTGCTGCGCTGGTACTGGTGGCGCGTGAATGCGTGGAGCGAGGTGGTTGCGATGGCGACAGCTTTCGTTGTGAGCGTCGGACTGCAACTGTTCGCCAACATGGATTCCGACAAGCCCGAGGAGTTCGCGTGGCTGATGATTATCACTGTCGGCGTGACGACGGTGGCGTGGCTGGCGGCTACGTTCCTGACGCCCGCCGAGCCTCGTGAGACGCTCATTGCGTTCTACAAACGGACGCGGCCGGCGAGCGGCTGGGGGCCGATCGTGGCGTTGGCGCCGGAGGTGAAACCTGCCGGCGATGGTTTGAACAATCTGGCGTGTTGGATTGCCGGTTGCGTAATGATCTACATGGCGCTGTTCGGGCTGGGCAAGGTGCTGCTGAAGGACACGGTGATGGGCGTCGGCATGTTGGCGCTGGCGGCCGCGGCGGGCGCGTTTATTTACTACGACTTGAACAAACGCGGTTGGGCTTCGATTTCAGAGTAGGGCGAGCAGATCTTTCGCATCTACGAGGCGTGCGAAGTGGCGCGCTATTTAGCAATGCCCCCGCCTACTTCAGTAAGATAGCCCCATGCTCTCCCGCCGCGGCTTTATCGCCTCCACCGCGCTCGCCGCTCAACCAAAACGAAAACCAAACTTTTTGTTCTTGATCTCCGACGACCACGCCGGCTACGTCCTCGGCAGCGATGGCAACACGAAAGTCTCGACGCCGAATATCGACCGGCTTGCCGGCGAGGGCGTCCGCTTCGCACGCCACTACTGCAACTCGCCCGTTTGCACACCTTCGCGGCAGAGTCTTCTTACCGGCCAGATGCCTGTGGCCGCTGGTGTCACCGTGTTGAGTACCTCGCTCGATCCCGGCAAACCGACGCTCGCCAAGCAGTTCAAAGGCGCCGGTTATCGCACCGCCGTGTTTGGCAAGATGCATCTCAACAGGCCGAGCGCGCCGGGCCTCTACGGTTTCGATGAAATGATGACCGAGCAAGACATCGCCAAGGCCTGGGGCGCGGCGCCGGTTACCAAACCCGCGCCGGCCAATCAGCCCATCAAACCGCGATGGCAGCCGTTCCGCGTGCACGCTCGAACGTGGCTCAACGCCGAAAAACTTCCCTTTCCACGCTACTACGAAGAGATGCGGGGCACCTTTACCGCCAATCGTGCGATCGACTGGCTGAACAAACACAAGGACGACGCCGAACCGTTCGCGTTGTGGGTGAGCTTCCCCGATCCCCACTCGCCTTATGACTTTCCTGTCGACATGAAAGACCGCTACGACGCCAAGACTTTTGAAGTTCCCAGGGTCGGCCCCGAAGACGCCTGGCAGGTACCCAATATTTTTCGGGATCTCACGCACGAGGAAAAGCAAGGCATTGCCGCGTCCTATTACACCAGCGTTTCGATGGTGGATCGTAACATCGGCGATTTGCTGAACGCGCTCGACAAACTTGGTCTGGCGAAGAACACGTGCGTCGTCTACATGGCCGATCACGGCTACTGTCTTGGCCAGCATGGCCGATTCGAAAAGCACTGCGGCTACGAACCCGCGCTGCGCGTGCCGCTGGTGATGCGCTTTCCGAATCGCATCCGCAAGGGCGCTGTCGTGCGCGAGTTCACCGAACACATCGACGTACCAGCGACGATCACCGATGTCATGGGGCTGGGCAAACTTGCTGTCGAACACGGAGCGTCGCTCAAGCCCTATCTGGAAGGCAAGAAGCCGAAGCGGGCGCGTAAACGCATCTTCAGCCAGTACCTCGAAAACGAAGAGGTCTTTGCCGCCGACGACCGCTGGAAGTTTATCTTCGGCAGCGGCAAACGGAAGCGTACGGACGGCTATGAAACCGATAACCCAACGCCCGGCCGTTATGTCCGGCTTTTCGACAAGAAAAACGACCCAGGCGAATTCACCGATGTCGCCGCGAAGTACCCTGAAGTAGTGAAGGCCATGCAAGAAGAGATCCTCGCGCGCTTCCGAAGCGTTCATCCCGACACCGCCGCCGAACCGAAGGACCTGCCTCCGCCGGAGGCGATCGAATACTACGTTCGCCCGCGCGACGCCGCGAAATGAGCGAACTCAAGATGCCATGCCGTGTATGCGGCAAGGACGCGTCCTTCATCGGCGGCAAGATCGGTAAGTACAACGTCCGCAAGTTCTCCTTTTACCGATGCGCCGATTGCGCGTTTACTTTCATTGGCGATCCATGGACCGAGTACGCCGAGATTTACAATCGCGCCTACTATCGCGGGGAAGGCGCCGATCCGCTCGTCGACTACCACTTTGAACTCGACAACCCCGACAAAACCATCCGGCTCTACGAATGGCGCGGAATTTTGGAGGCCGTGAACGCGCTGCACCCCGTCACGCCGCAGACAAAATGGATCGACTTCGGCTGCGGTAACGGCGGGCTAGTGCGGTATGTGAAGCAACAGGCGCCGTGCGGTATTCAGGGCTTCGAGGAGGGCTGGATCGCCGATACCGCGCGCTCTCTCGGCATTCCAATTCTTTACGAAACGGACTTGGCTTCACAGGAAGGGACCTGCGATGTGGTCACGGCGATCGAAGTTATCGAACACGTTGAAAAACCTGTCGAGTTCTTGCAGGCTGTGCGAAAGCTGCTGAAGCCAGGAGGCGTCTTGTTTCTGACGACAGGCAACGCCGCGCCGCATCGCAAGAACATCTTTGACTGGGGCTACACGACGCCGGAAATTCACATTAGTTTCTTTGAGCCTTCCACGCTCGAACGCGCGATGAAGCTTGCCGGCTTCACGCCCGAGCATCACGGCTTTCTTCCCGGCTTCGCCGACATCATCCGCTTCAAGGTGCTGAAGAATCTAAAGATGCGACAGCCCGCGCTATGGGAGCGCGGACTGCCTTGGCCGCTGCTCAGCCGCATTGTGGACCAGGTGCATCGCGTGACGGCGCACCCGGCCGGCCGAGTTACTCTAGAGCTCGTCCAGAAAT
>VFZQ01000550.1 GCA_016871135.1 Acidobacteriota bacterium
AAACGGAACTGGAAGGCCTGCGCTCCAACAGCGGCAAGGCTGAAAAGGACCTCGAAGAACTGCTCGCGGAACGGAAGCTCGTCAAAGCCCGCATCGAAAAGTTGCTGGGCCAACTAGACATGTTAGGCGCAAGCTAACATGGCCACGAGCGTCCGCGTCAACATCTACAACCAGTCGTTTTCGCTGGTGACGAACGGTCCGGAGGGCGAGTTGCAGGCGCTCGCCCACAAGGTCGATGAGTTGATGCATTCGATCGCCAAGGGCGCCAACACGGATGCGTCGCGAGTGGCGATATTGGCGTGTCTGCACTTGGCCGATGAGTTGCGGACGGCCGAAGGGAAGCATCGGAAGCTGAGCCGGTTGATTGAGGAGACGCTGGGAGACTGAGTTTTTCCGGGTCAATGCTCGCGGCACTCGGGGTATTCGCCCAAGATGGAAGCGCCCCGGTAGCCTAGCGTGTCGGCCATGCCGGCTTTTGAAGTCCAGAAGCCATCAGAGGTCAGCGACTTCATCGCGCGGAAAAATTTGCGCGAAGGCGTGTCGACCTTCCCGTTATCGACCGCATCGCACAACGGCTTGATGAGCGCGAGGCGCGCCTCGGCCGGCGCTTTCGCGAACTTGTTCTTGCGCAGCCACGCCACGCCATCGGAGAAGAGTTTTTGTTGCGGCTTACTGCGGCTGACGACGAAATCGATGTAGGCCGGCACGCCGGCATCAAGTGCGCCGGGCGCACCGGGCGCACCGGGCGTGCGCGGGATGATCATCTCCGCAAGCGCCGCGATCATCTCGAAGTCGTCCTTCTTGAAATACTTCGGCTCGGGTAACTTCGCCGCCACGCCCTCGGTGTGCGTGTGCTCTTGCTGCGCATAGAGTTCATCGGCCGCGAACGGAAAGGCGCACGTCGCGCCGATCGAGCCGATGATCTTCAGACTTTCGCGTCTTTCGCTCATATTTCCCTCCGTTGCAAGCGCCGTGCGATATCGTCAGCGGCGCGCGCGGCCAGCGCCATGATGGTGTGCGTCGGATTCTTCTCCGACGCCGATGGGAACACGCTGCCGTCGATGACATACAAGTTCGGCACATCGTGCGCCCGGCACTGCGCGTCGACAACCGAAGTACGCGGATCGCTGCCCATGCGCGCGCCGCCCAATTCGTGATTCGGACGCGGATCGTCGTGGATCTTCAGGATCTCCGCGCCCGCCGACCGCAAAATCTCGGCTGCCCACTTCTGCATGTCGTTGAAGATCAACTTGTCGTTCGGCCCCCACGCCAAATGACGGCGTGCCGAGGGCAGTCCGAACTCGTCCTTGCGGTTGTGGTCGAGGTCGATGTAGGAATGCGCGTTCGGGAGCATTTCTCCGTACGGGCTGAAGACGACGAACGCCGGATACCGATCTTTCACGGCCTGCTTATAGTCGGCGCCCATGCCCTTGATCTCGCGGGCCCAGCCGATGCTTCGACGGTTCTGATAGCCGAACTGCGCGCCGAAACTGCGCGCGTAATCGCGCTTTCGCTCGTGCATGAAACTCGGCAGATAGGCGTGATCGAGAAAGCCCTCGTCGTTCTTCAGCGGCGTGCCTTTGAGGCCATCGAGGAACGCTTCGACGCCGCCGGTGAAATGCGGGATGAAGTGCTTGCCGAGTTGCCCGCTTGAGTTTGCGATGTTCGACATCTGCAACAGCGCGACCGACTGCACGCAGGCGCACGACACCACGACCGTGCGGCCCAGCACTTCGCCTTCCTGCTTCGTTTCGCGATGCACGTAGCGCACGCCGGTGGCGCGGTTCTCGCCGTTGACGACAACATGGCGAACGACAGCGTTGGGGATGAGTTCGAGCTTGCCCGTCTTGAGCGCAGGCAGCATGTGGCAGTCGTAGGAGTTGTACTTCGCGACGACGTCGCAGCCTGCCATGCAGTTGCCGCAGAAGTGGCACGCCGGCCTTCCGAATTGGTTGCGCGAGAGCGTGGACTTGCGGACATGAATGATCTTCAGGCCCAGCTTTTTCGCGCCTTTGGCGATCAGTCGATCGGAACACTTGAATGGCACCGGTGGAAGAAATACGCCGTCGGGCAGATCGGGCAGGTTATCGTAGTTGCCGCACACGCCGACTTCGCGCTCGATCTTTTCGTAATAGGGCGCGAGGTCGGGGTAGTCGATCGGCCAGTCTTCTCCGGCGCCTTCGATCGACTTGCCTTTGAAATCGCGATGACTTTGCCGCCACGCGACGGCGTTCCAGGTGAGCGTCTTGCCGCCGAGTCCGCGCGCTCGCTCGCTGGCCATTCCTTGTTTGCCCGGCTTCATGCGCGGGATCTGCCGGTTGGCGAATTCCCACGGCATGGCATGTGTGTTGAAATCGGTGCGCGTGTTGATTTTCGGGCCGCCTTCAACGACGGCGACGTCGACGCCTTTGCGCGCCAAATGCGCGGCCAGCGTGCCGCCGGCGGCGCCGGAGCCGACGATGACTACGTCGTAGATCTTTACCGATTGAGCCATGATTTCATCGTCCGTGTGACTAACTCCGCCGCATCCTGCTGTACGAAGTGTCCCGCCTTCGGCACGGTCACCAACGTCAGGTCGCCGTCGAGCCACTCCCACGTCTGATTCAACGCGCCATGGAGCAGCGCGGTGTCGTCGAGCCCGTGAATCATCAACACCGGGACGGAAACCCGCTGCGGTACTTCGCGTTTTTCGTAGGGTTCGCGCGGATAGTTGCGGCGGTAGTAACTCATCATCGCGTTGAAGTCCGAGCGGCCGAAAGCCTCAACATACTTCTTGCGGGCTTCCGGATCTTTCACCCAGAATGCCAGGCCATCGGCGGTGAGCTTGGTATGTGAGTCGGGCTGCTGAAAGCGGCGCGCATACGCGCTATTGGCCTGCTGCTTCGGATTTGTCGCCAACTCGCGCGCCAGGCCATTCGGATGGGGAAGATTCAGGATGATCAACCGCTCCAACATCTGCGGCACATGGAACGCGAAGTTCCACGCGACGATTCCGCCCCAGTCATGACCCACGACAATCGCCTTCGACTTGCCGAGATGTTTGATGACGGCCGCGACATCGCCGACGAGGAACTTCATGTCGTAGTTCTCTTCGCCCTTCGGTTTGTCCGACAGGTTGTAGCCGCGTTGATCGATCGCGACCACTTGAAATTGCGGCGCGAGCGCCTCCATCTGATGCCGCCACGTATACCAGAAGTCCGGGAAGCCGTGGATCATCAGGACGAGTGGACCGCTGCCGGCGGTGACGTAGTGAATCTTGACGCCGCCCGAGTCGGCGTAGCCGTCTTTGTATTCGATCGCCAGCGCGGGTAGCGCGAGCGCAAACAGAGCGAGTTTCATTTGTCCCCCTGTTCGATCCATGCGGCGTCGAAGCGCGCGTGCTTGATCGACTTGTGTGAGCTGCCGTCTTTGGATTCGTGGCTGGAATAGGTCACGTGGATAGCGCCGTCGGCGGCTTGAATCACCGACGGGTAGCTGTAAGAAAAATTCGTGCCGCGTTCGAGATGGCGCTCCCACCTCCAGGTCTGGCCTTCATCGTCGGACATGCGAATGGTAAGCGAAGCGCGGCCTTTTTCCGTGTCGTTATAGACCATGACCCAGCGGCCGTCTTTGAGCGAGATCGCTTCGAGACTCGAGCCGGGATTGGGAATCAACGTGTCGACGGCGCCGGTCCATGTCTCGCCGTTGTCCTTGGAATAGCTGACGAGCGCGCGCTTCGGCGGAGGGCCGTTGTCGCGCATGTAGGCAACGAGCGTGCCGTCTTTCTTGCGCACGACGCTGGGTTGAATGTTGCCGAAGCCGACCAGCGGTTCACTGGCGTGCCAGGACTTTCCGCCGTCGTCGCTGATCCCCATCAGGCCCCAGGAGAAGCCGTCGGAGTAGAGCGGCACCAGGATACGGCCGTTGGGCAATTCGATCGGATGTGTGCGTGTGAACCAGCCGAGGCGCGAGAACTGTTTGTCGCCGGCCAGCGCGATCATGCGCGACGCCCATTGATTCAGCGGACCCGGATCGCGCAACTCCCGCGCGTATACCTCTTGCGCTTTTTCCTGCGCGCGCTTCGGTATCAGCAGCATGTTGTCTTGCCACGCCCACTTCGGCGGCCCTTCCGATTGCATGTAATCGGTCGACCAGCGGACTTTCATCAGCGCAGATTCCCAGGTGTTGGCGAGGATCGCCGGCCACATGAGCCAAAGCTGTTTCTTCGAGTCGAGCCAGACGATGCAGTTGGTGTCGGGAAAGCCAGGCGTGTCGGCAAGTTCGAAGCGCTGCGACCAGGTGCGGGTTGATTTGCGCCAGCGTGCGCCTTCGATCTTGACGTCGTCCGATTGCCGCTCGCCGGAACCGTGGAACCAGGCGACAAAAAGATCGCCGTTCGGCAGTTCGACGATCGA
>VFZQ01000551.1 GCA_016871135.1 Acidobacteriota bacterium
TGCATGCCGGCGTCGTCGGGCTTCAGTTCGAGCGCCTTGTTGTAGGCGTCCATGCCCTTGGTGAGAATCGCCACCTGTTCGTCGCCGGTCTTGGTGCCGGCCATGCCGACATAGGCTTCGGCCATGTTGGCGAAGATGACGACCTGCTTCGGATCGATGCCGGCGGCCTTCTCGAACGCTTCGATGGACGCCTGGAAGTTCTTGGTCTTCAGGTTTTCCATGCCCGCATTGAAGGCGTCGTTCAATTCCTTGTTCTTGGCCATCGCCTGCGCGCGTTCTTTCGCAGCTTTCTCAAGCGCTTCGCGCTGTTCCTTCGACATTTCGCGCGAAACTTCTTCGGTGATCTGTCCGGTGGCGGCGGCCTTCTCCATAGCGGCGCGCTGGGCGGCCTGCTTGGAGAGATCGAAGTTGATCGGAAGCGGATCGCCAAGCCGGGTGCGTACACCCTTCACGGTGTCGACGATTTTGCCGTCGACTTCGCACATGATGTCGTAGTTGCCAAGCGGCAGGCCGGCGTGGAACCACTGGCCCTTCTTATTTGTCTTAACTTTGTAGGAACCTTTGATGTCCTTACGCTCGAGCTTGATCATCGCGCCCTGTAGGGGCTTTCCGTCCTCGCCTTTAACTTCGCCTTCGAGCGACGCAGTCTGCGCCATCGCGCTGAACGACAGTAACGCGAGACCCGCTAATCTTTGCAATGTCTTCATGAAAACCTCCAACAGGGGTGAGTTTTGGCCAATTCCGAGAATACTACAAACGCCACCACCCTTACAGATGCTGTATGCGTTCCTGAACGTTACTCTTCCGTTGCGGCTGTTACACTTCACATACTGATTTGAACCGGGGCTGCGGCCCCGGTTCGAATCAGTCCTCAAGAGGTTGTCTTCATGAATCGAATCCCGGCGCTACTCGCCGCGGTCGCCATCTCGGCGATCACGGTTATTCCCGCGACCGCTCAATCTTACACAGCCGCCATTCGCGGTACGGTGACCGATCAATCGGGCGCCGCTGTTCCCGGTGCAAAGGTCGTAATTACAGAATCCGACAGAAATGTTCCACACGCGTCACTCACCGACGCGTCCGGTCGTTATGCCGTCAGCGCACTGCCGCCCGGCGGGTACTTCCTGACCGTCGAAGCCAACGGCTTCAAGAAATTCATCCAGAAGCGCTTCGAGTTGACCGTGCAGCAGCAGGCGACCCTCGATGTGCAGCTGCAAGTGGGCGATATTGCCACCGCGGTTGAAGTGACCAGCGCGGCGCCGTTGTTGAATACGACGATCGCCAACCTCGGCCAGACCATCGACAACAAATACATGCTTTCCTTGCCGAATCCCGGTCGCGACTCCCTGGCGTTGATTTACTTGACGCCCGGCGTTGTAGGCTCCGCCGGCGGACGCGGTTCGACCAACACGAACTTCGTGGCGAACGGCTCGCGCAACTCGACCTCCGATGTGCTGGTGGACGGCGTCACGGTGACCACCGTCGAACAGAATTCCGGAATCACCGACCTGAAGTTCAAGCCTTCGGTCGATGCCGTACAAGAGTTCAAGATGCAGACGAACTTCTTCTCGGCGGAATACGGCCAAACCGGTGGCGCGGTGATCAACATGGTTACCAAGTCGGGCACCAACGATTTCCACGGCACGGGCTTCTACTTCTTGCGGCACAACGACTTCAACGCCAACAGCTGGACGGCGAATCGCGCCGGATCGGCACGGCCTTATGGACGGCGCGATCAGTTGGGCGGCGTCTTCGGCGGACCGATCATCAAGAACAAGACGTTCTTTTTCGGCACGTTCGAATGGAACCGGTCGAAGAGCCCTCTGGCCTACACGGCGACGTTTCCCACACTGGAACAGCGCGAGGGTGATTTTTCGAAAACACTCCAAAGCGACCGCCGGATGATCGAAATCTACGATCCGTTCTCTACCACACCGGTCAGCGGCAGCCAGGTTTCGCGCGCGCCGTTCCCCGGCAACATCGTGCCCAAGTCGCGCATGGATCCGATCGCGCTCAAGGCGCTCAGTTTCTTCCCGACACCACGGCTGTCCAAATTAGCGATCACCAACACAAACAACTGGTTCAAACAGGACATCAACGTCGGCGGCGCTAAGCAGTTCGACATTAAGGCCGACCACAACTTCTCCGATAAGAACCGCGCTTACGGCCGCTACAGCCGCAACCTGAACTTTGGTAATCCGCCGAACCTATTCGGCGCCGGCAACCCCGCGTTCACGTTTAACAACGGTCCGACCAACACCGATACACAGTCGGTGGTCGTCGATTTCACGCGTCTGCAGAGCGCCACCTCGGTTTGGACGTTTCGCTACGGCTTGATCTACTCCGACTTCACGCGCAAAGCGATGGAGCCGTTCGATCTCACTTCACTCGGCCTGCCGCAGTACATGAAGGGCAACGCGAACTATCTCGTATTTCCGACCTTCGCGCCCGACGGCTTTACCGACATCGGCACCGAAGGCTGGCTGATTATGGATCGCCAGGAAGGCGTACACCAGTTCTCGGGGTCGTACTCGAAGACCTGGAGAGGCCACAACATCAAGGCCGGCGGCGAGATGCGCCACTTCTTCCTCAACTACCTGCAACCCGGCTTCCCGTCGGGCCAGTTCAGCTTCTCCTCGCAGGCGACCCGGCGCCTCAACAACGTTGGTGACAACTATCAGGGCAACGGACTGGCCACGATGCTGCTCGGCTGGGGCGGCGGCGGGCAGTTCCACATCGATCCGAAAGTCTTCACGCGCTCGCGCTACGCGGGCTTCTACTTCCAGGACGATTGGAAGATCACACGTAAACTGACGCTGAACCTTGGTGTCCGCCACGAGTTCGACATTCCGCGCTGGGAAACGCAGGACCGCCAGAGCTTTTGGGATCTGAATGCGCAGTCGTCGGTGCGCGTCAACGGTCTTGACACGCGCGGCGTGTTCGCGTTCGTCAACAAGGATCGCCGTTCGCCCTTCAACGGAGATTACAACAACATCAGTCCGCGTATCGGCTTCGCGTATGCGTTGGACAACAAGACGTCGATTCGTGGTGGCTGGGGATTGCTGTACCAGCTTTCTCGCGCGACGGTGTTCGGCCACACGGGTGCGGCTTTCAATGTGAACGCGGCTCCGATCTTCTCGCTCGATGCCAATGCGACGCTCTATGCGAAGCTGAACAATCCGTATCCGGATGGCATGCTTCTGCCGCCCGGCAACTCGCTCGGTGCCAACACGTTCATCGGTTTGGGGGCGGGTACGGTGGTTCCCTCGAACAACCGCAACCCGGAATACTACTCGTGGAACTGGTCGGTGCAGCGCGAACTGCCCGGGCAAGGACTCCTCGAGGTCAACTACACCGGCAGTCGCGGAGCGCACCTGTTCTGGGGCGCGACGAGCCTGAGCTACCTCGATCCGCAATACTTCTCGATCGGCCGCAACAACCTGGAAGCGCAGGTTCCGAATCCGATGTTTGGGCAGATAACGAACCCGCTGGCGGCGAACTTGAATCGCCAGACGATTCAGCGATTCCGCTTGCTGCGTCCGATGCCGCACTTCGACGGCACCAGCGTCGGCACGTCGGAACCGGCCGCCGCGAACTCCTACTATCACGCACTGCAGATGAAGTACGAGAAGCGGTTCTCCAAGGGCGTGACGTTCCTCGGCCACTACACATGGTCAAAGATGATCGACGACGCCTCGGTCGCTTCGGGCAACGTGACGTGGCTCGGCGGATCGACCGCGATGCAGAATCCGTTCGACCGCAAGAATGAGAAGTCGCTTTCGGCGCACGACATTCCGCACCGGTTTGTGGCCTCGGGCGCGTACGAATTGCCCTTCGGCCGCGGCCGGAAGTTCGCCAGCGGCATTAGCCGGTGGGCCGATCTCGCCGTGGGTGGTTGGGAAGTTTCGGGCTTCTTGTTGATGCAGGGCGGCAATCCGTTGCAGCCGTTCCTCAACGCCGGACAACTCTGGAACGGCACGCAGCGCCCGAACTTGATCGGCGATCCTTTGACCAAGGGACCGATCGTCAACCGCTTGCAGAACTACCTCGATCCGGCCGCGTTCACGCGCCCGGCCATCGATACGTTCGGCACGGCGCCTCGTTACCTGAACGCGCGCGGCCCGGGCATCAAGACCCTCGACGCGGCGTTGCTCAAGAGCTTCCACGTGAAGGAAGGCCAACGCGCCGAATTCCGTTTGGAAGCGACCAACGCCACCAACACGCCGATCTTCTCGGATCCGGCGACGACCTGGGGCGCGGCGAACTTCGGCCAGATCACCGGAACGAAGATCGGTGCGCGCGCGGTGCAGCTTGGCTTCAAGTACTACTTCTAAGGCCGTTCAAAACATGAAACACAACGGCCGCCTTTCGGGGCG
>VFZQ01000552.1 GCA_016871135.1 Acidobacteriota bacterium
CGCTTAACGTCCCTCAATCGGCCACGTGCGGTTCGGCGGCCGGAAGTACGGCTCGCTGCGCTTTTGGGCTTACGAGCGGTATGTAATCCTCTACTTCAAAGAAGGAGAGGACGTCAAAGTCATCGCAGCGTAAAGCGCCTGATCGAACAGCGCTGGCCGTCGTAGCCTCACTGCACCTTGCGCGAATCGATATACCGCCGGTCGTAAAAATAGAAGAACCCATCCTCGGCGCCAATCAGCAGATCCAACTTTCCGTCCCCATTCCAATCGGCGGCGTTGGGCGTCGGGTTATGTCCCTGCAGCGGCGCGCGCGTAATAAAGCCGCGCGGATGAAGCACGGCGCGGTTCAGATCGCCGCGATTTTCGTACCAAATCGGACCGTCGTTGGAATCGGTCAACAGATCGAGGTCCCCATCGCCATCCCAATCGACAAGATCAATCTTGCGCCGCCCGCTCGCGCCCGCGCGTCCGTTCGACAGATTCAGAAAGCGCCCGTTGTCGGTGACGAAAATGCGCTCCGGCTCCCCGAGCACCAACCGCCCATCCTTGCGCGCGCGGCGAAAGAGGCAAAGGTACCCCTGATGATTCAGCATCACCAGATCCGGTAACCCATCGCGATCCCAGTCGACGACCTCCGGCGTAGTGCGCCACTGCGTCAATAGCTGCTTGCCCGCAGGTTGCCACCACACCCATTCCGGCTTGGGCGAAGCGCCGCTCCATTCCACTTCGATGTTGCGCGCGGGTTCCATCTCCTGACGATTCCCGGTGCCTCTGTAGAAGACGACCTCGCCAAAAATGTCGTTGACGATCAGATCCAACTTCCCGTCAAGATCCCAATCGGCAGCCGTCGGATTCGCATAGCCCCACTTGGCTTCCGCCGGGCCTTGCACCGATTTGTTCGAGCCCGCCACGCGCCGGATTGGCTTGCCGCCAACAGTCAGATAACCTCGATCTTCAAACACTGCCTGAGTCTTCGTGCCAGTGTTTTCGAACCACTGAATGTAGCCCGCCGAGTTGCCCGCAACCAGATCCAGCTTGCCATCGCCATTCCAATCGACAGCAACGGGCCGCGACAGACTGCCGCTCTTCACGAACGGATCCATCTGCTCCAAATACTTCGGCGCCGCCCAGCGCGGCTTCTCGCCAAAGGGCGCTTCATTGAGCGCAAGCGTCACGACGCCCCCTTCTTCGCCGATCAACAACGACGGACGCCCGTCATTATGCCACTCCACTACGCGAGGCTGAATCATCTCCAAATCCATGCGGAAAGGCAGTTGCTCGCTCTTGCTGAGATCCGTGCGATCGTGCAACGTGATGAAGTCGAGGAAACTGCCGAGCAGCAGATCGGCCGCGCCATTGCGCCACTTGAGAAGCTGCGGCGCCGGAGAGCCATAACTGTCAACGGGAAGTCTCTCCGGCTTGGCGTAGACAGGCTCGGCATTCGTCCCGGTATTCTTCCAAAAGTACACGTAGCCATGCAGCGGCCCGCGCAGCCAGCGCCCTTGTGCGTCGAAGGCGTCGTCCCAGCCATAGTCGCGCCAGTCGGAGACGCCGTTCAGCAAGTCGATGCGACCGTCGTTGTCCCAATCGGTGGGAATCCAAACGTCGTCGCGGCCGACGTGATACTCGCGCGTGAGGTTGAACTTGCGCGGCTGCGTGAACGCATTGCGGCGAATATCGGCGAACCAGCGGCCACCCGCCGCAGTCGCATCAATGCGCCCATCGCCATCCACATCGCCGAGCGCGAGGTCCTTCAGCGCCGGCTCAAGAAAAACGGCGCGATCGAACAGCGGCTCGGCCTGCGTGCCGATGTTGCGGAAGAAATAGGTGCCGTTATACGGGCGGTCAGGCGACGCAACAATGAGGTCCATGTCGCCGTCGTTGTCCCAGTCGAGCGCCACCGCGTGCGAATACAACCCGACCGAGAGTTTGCCGCGCACGCCCACGCGGCCAAAGGTCACACGATCCCCGCTGCCCACCATCGCTGGCGCGGCTAACCGCTCCGTCTCGCCCATTCGAACGTTGTCCCACGTAGCGGTGTAGCGCGCCGAACCGGTCGAGACGAAGTGCAGCCACGCGGTCGGACGGCGATAGTCGACCTTCACCGGCACAAGCGCCTTCGACGGCTCCTCGTACAACCGCAGCGAGTCCGGCGAAAAACCTTGCCGGATCGGAATCTCGACTCGCGCCGGCACGCCCACCGGTACACTCAATTCGATCACCGTTGACTGGCGGTTCTTGTCTGCGGCCGACAGCGCGAGCGCCGCGAAGAAAAGCAGGCTTCGCATTCGTTACTCGAGCGGAAGCGCCGGATCGGGCCCAGCATCGGTGGGCGTCGTGATGGTGCGGATGATCTTGCGCTGCGCAACGTCGATGACATGGATCTTGCCCTGCGCCTGCACACCGGAAAACGCAAACTTTCCGTCCTTCGACATCGTGAGCGAAAGCGGCTGCCCGCCCAACGGAATCCTCGCCAGTTCTTTCTTCGACTTGGCATCGGCGAAGCCAACGCCCTCGCCCGTTTCACCCAGCGAATAGACGAGGGTCTTTCCATCGGGAGTGATAGCGACTCGATTCGGATACGTCGACGTCTTGATCTCGCCAACGACCTTGTCCTTCGCGGTATCGATGAGCGAAATCTTATTGCTCTGCGCGTTCGTCAGATAGATGGTCTTGCCGTTTGGCGCCAGCACGCCGCCTTGCGGATACTTGCCGGTTTCGATCAGCTCCGTCTTCCCGGTTTCAATCTCAATCACCGCAACCGCGCCGCTATTGGTGTTCGACACATACGCCTTTGATCCAGTCGCATTGAATAGAACCATGTGCGGCGACTTGCCCTTCACATCGAACTTGCGAACGACCTTGCGTTCCTTCGGATCGACAAGCAGAAGCCCATCGGGATTCTCGATCGTCACCACCATCAAACCGGTCTTCGGATGAATCGCCATGCCGTGAGGCCGCCGATACTCGCCGAGATCGATCACGCCGGACTTCGTTCGCGTCGCCGCGTCAATGATCGAAATCGTGTTTCCGCCCTTGCCCGCGTACTGCATCCAGAGGATGCCGTTATCGGTGATGTAGAGCGACTTGCCGTCTAGAGAACGAACAATTTCGTGCGGATAGGTTCCGACCTTTACTTCGCTGGTACGCTCGCCCGCGGGCGAGTAGAAGCCGACTTTGCCGGCGATCTTCTCGACAACGGCGACATGTGGCTGGGCGGCAAGTGCCGCACTGAAAAGGAGTAGAGCGCGCATTTCACCAGCCATCATAACTTGCTATGGCAGTTGAAAGTACGCGTCCGCGTTCGAATAGCAAATGTTGCGGACCATCCCGCCGACTAACTCCACGTTGCGCGGCAGTTCGCCCTTCTCGATATCGGCGCCGAGCATATTGCACAGCGTCCGCCGGAAGTACTCGTGCCGCGGGTAGGAGAGGAACGACCGCGAGTCGGTCAGCATGCCGACAAAGCGCGACAGCAGTCCGCAGTTCGAGAGCGCGTTGATCTGCCACTCCATCGCCTCTTTCTGATCGAGGAACCACCAGCCGCTGCCGAATTGGATCTTGCCCGGCGTCGTGCCATCTTGAAAATTCCCGATCACGGTCGCGAACGCGTAGTTGTCGGCCGGATTCAAGTTGTACAGAATCATCTTCGGCAGCCGGCCCTCTTGATCGAGCTGATCCATGTAGCGCGCGACGTTGTCGATCTGCGGCCAGTCGCCGATCGAATCGAATCCGGTATCGGGCCCGACTTGCCGGAACATCCGTGTGTTGTTCGAGCGCCGAGCGCCGAGATGCAGTTGTTTGGTCCATCCCTTCGCAGCGTCGAGCCGCCCGAAGTGCAGCATCAGGTAACTCGCAAATTGCGCGTGCTCGTGAGAGTCGGCGGCTTGGTGATTGCGCGCGCGATCAAAGATATTGGCCGCGTCTTCATGACTGCACGGCTCGCTAAACGCCGAGTTGAGCCCGTGGTCGGACATGCGCGAACCCATCGTGTGGAAGTAGTCGTGCCGATTCGACAGCGCATCCAGAAAGGCGTTAAAGTTGCGGATCTCGATATTGGCCGCGGCTTCCAACTTCGCGGTCCAAGCATTAAAATTCGCGGGATCGTGAACGGTAAGCGCTTTGTCGGGACGATACGCGGGAAGGACTTTCGTCGCCAAGCCGGAAGCCGCGATCGCCTTGTGATAACCGAGATCGTCGATCGGATCATCCGTGGTGCAAAGCGCCCGAACTTTGAACTTGCCCAAAATGTCATGCGCGCGCAGACCGGGCAACTGCTCGTTCGCGCGATCCCAAATCGACTTCGCGCTCGCGCCGTCGAGGATATCCTCGATGCCGAAGTAGCGGCTCAAC
>VFZQ01000553.1 GCA_016871135.1 Acidobacteriota bacterium
CACGGGATTCCCGAGCCTCGGCGCGTGGACGACATACGGCCTGGGCAGCGGCTCGAAGAACCTGCCCGGCTTCGTTGTGCTTTCCAGCGGCGAAATCCCGCTTGGCGGCATCAACGTCTATGGAAGTGGCTTTTTGCCGGCCGTTCATCAGGCGTCGTTCATACATCCCGACCGCGCCGAACCGTTGCAAGACATCAAGCCCAAGGAAGCGGACTCGTTGCAACAGAAGCGGCTGCGATTCATCGAAAAGATGGATCAGAGTTTCACCAGGGAAACGGGCAATCATCCGCAAGTCGAAGCGGCCATCAAGAACTATGAGACGGCGTATCGCATGCAGGCAGCGGTACCGGAACTCTGCGATATCACCGGCGAAACCGAAGCGACGAAGAAACTCTACGGCGTCGACGACCCGAATCCAGGCAAGGCGGCCTACGCACGTCAGTGCTTGTTGGCAAGGCGGTTGGTCGAACGCGGTGTGCGGTTCATCGAGTTGACGATCGTCCCACCCAAAGGCCTGGGCGGCGGGAACTCGTGGGATCAGCATGGGCAGTTAAAAGTGAATCACGAGAAGAACGCGATCCACGTCGATCAGCCGATCATGGCGCTGGTCAAAGATCTGAAATCGCGCGGAATGCTCGACCGGACGCTTGTATTGTGGAGCGGTGAATTCGGCCGCGCGCCGTTTGTTCAGGGTTCCGATGGCCGCGATCATAACCCGTTCGGCTTTTCGCTTTGGATGGCCGGAGGAGGTATCAAGGGCGGCGTGACTTACGGCGAGACCGATGAGTACGGGTACCGGGCGATCGAAAAAATCTCGACGGTGCACGACCTGCACGCGACGATTCTCAACCAGCTCGGCATCGACCACACCAAGCTCACGTTTCGTTTCGGCGGCCGTGATTTCCGGCTTACTGATGTCCACGGCAATGTCATGCGCGATATCGTGCGATAGCACCGAAAAAGGTGCTATCAATAATCATGGCTTCTTCCATCGACATCACCAAGGACATTCAGTCGCTCACGACGTTTCGGCGGCAATCGGCGGCGGTGCTGAAGCAACTCAAGAAAACCAAACGCCCGGTCTTCTTGACAGTAAAAGGCAGAGCCACGGCCGTGGTGCAGGACGCCACGGCATACCAGCGCCTTCTCGATTGCGCGGCCGAGGGTAACGTAATGGAGGCGATCCGCCAATCCGACGAAGACGTTGCCATTGGCCGCGTAATGAGCGCCAAAGAAGCGTTCGACAGCATCCGCAAAAAGTATGGAATACCGCGTTGAGTTTACGGCTCGGTCGCAGACGGATCTTGATCGATGTTTTCTGAGCATCAACGCGCACGAAGACAAACAAGCGGCCAAATGGTTCTTGCGCCTTGAGAATGAGATCGCAAGTCTCGCTACAATGCCGCATCGCTGTCCTTTGGCTCCTGATGCGACCACTACCCGCAGACCGATACGCCATCTGTTATTCGGCCGCAAGTCCGATGTCTATCGCGTCATTTTTGAGATTCTGGAAGACGCTCGCATCGTTCGAATCCTGAACATCCGCCACGCGGCGATGCGGACGATGACTCTCGCTGAATACAAGACCATCGTAAAGAACCCCAACTAACATGCCCATCACCCTAGTCACCGGAGCAGGCTCCGGCATCGGCCGCGCCGCCGCCACCACCCTTCACGCCAACGGCCACACGGTCATCGTCACCGGCCGGCGCCAGAGCGAACTTGAGGCCACCGCCGCCGGCAAGGAGCGAATGCTTGTCATCCCGGCCGACGTATCGAATGAAGAAGCCGTTGACGCCCTCTTCGCCGCAATCGAAAGAACATTCGGTCGTCTCGATGTTTTATTCAACAACGCCGGCACAACCGCGCCGGGTCTGCCCATCGACGAACTTCCGGTCGCCGAATGGAACAAGGTCGTCGGTGTGAATTTGACCGGCGCGTTTCTGTGTGCGCGCGCGGCGTTCCGTTTGATGAAGAAGCAAGACCCCAAGGGCGGCCGCATCATCAACAACGGATCCATCTCCGCGCAGACGCCGCGGCCGAACTCGGCGCCCTACACGGCAACAAAGCACGCCATTACTGGTTTGACGAAATCGCTCGCGCTCGATGGCCGGCCGCACGGCATCGCCGCCGGGCAGATCGACATCGGCAACGCCGCCACGGACATGACGCAGCGGATGACAGCGGGTGTGCCGCAAGCCGATGGCTCGCTGAAAGCCGAACCGCGCATGAACGTGCAGCACGTCGCCGACGCCGTGCTTTATATGGCGAGTCTTCCGCTGGATGCGAATGTCCTCACGATGACAGTGATGGCCACGGCGATGCCGCTCGTGGGCCGCGGCTAAAAGCGAAACAACTTCGCGGAGTTCTCCCAAAGGATCTTCCGCGCCACCGAAGGGTGCGGGCTCAAACGGCGGATCGTCTCGATCTGCTTCGATCCGCTGCACCGGGCGCCATGTCCAACGGGGTCATTGCAATCGGACCCGTAGAGCAGCTTATTCTGATGCCGTTCAAGAAACCCGATAGCGTGCTGTTCATCGCGTAAGAGCGCGTTCAAGCCGGACCCCGCCGACATATCGCCGAACATGTTCGGGTAGTCGGAGAGATAGCGGTCGGTCCAACCGCCGCGGGTTACTTTCGTTTTGGGGTAGAGCACCTCCTGCTGCAGGTCTTTGTCGATATTGCCCCAGAACGTCTGCGCGTGACCGATGAAGTTCACCGTCGGGTATTTTTCCAGTATTCGATAGAACCGCTGGAACGCAATGTTGTACGTATTGTGTTCAAAGTGCAGCAGCACGGGCACTTTGTAGTCGCGCGCGATTTGCGCGACTAAGTGCACGTGCTCGGAATCGGCGTCGACTGGGAACTTTTGCTCGCCGAGTCCGATGGCGCCCATCTTCAGATACTTCTCCAATACCTGCCGCGTCTTATCGGGCGACGGCCCCTCATTGGCAAAGAACACAAACTTCCCCGGATGCTTCCGCGCGATCGCCACGCAGATATCGTTGCCGCCCGCGCCCGCGGCTAGTCCATAGCGCGCACCGGCCGGAAGAAGAATCGTCTTCGTAATACCCATACGATCCTGATGCGCGATCATCTCCGCATCGGTGCGCCCCGAATACGGCGAATGCTGGTGGATGTCGCAAATGCGATCGCCCCCCACCGTTTGCGCCATCAATCCGCCGAGTACTCCGCGTCTGGTTATCATCAAGAAATACAATATCGTGACTGAGCAAGCTACGCAGCCCGTCAAGTCGGACCGCCTCGGTTTCATCGATTGGACGCGCGGCGCCGCGACACTCGTGATGCTGCAAGGCCACGTGTGGGAAAGCCTCACGCACAAGGATCTCCGCGACACGGGCGTCTACATGATGTCGCAGTTCCCCGGCGGTGTCGCACCCGCGGTTTTTCTTTTTCTCAGCGGTGTCACGCTTGCGTTTCTGATCGACTCGCGTGAGCAGAAGGGCGCCACGCCGATGCAGCGCACGATGGCCGCGCTGCGCCGCGCCGCCTTTCTCGGCAGCCTCGCCATCCTCTTCCGCTTGCAGATGTTCGCCTTCTACTGGCCGAATTCTCCTTGGCAGGACATTTTGCGCGTCGACATTTTGAATTGCATGGCCGCGGCGTGCGTCATGCTCGCGCCGGTGGCGGCATGCAGACGGCTCGGGCGGATTCGCGGCGCGTTCGCGATTGCGGCGATCATCGCCTTCGGCGCACCGTTTGTCAGCGATTGGAAAGCCGCGGCGCCCGAGAGCCTCTTCCGCGCTTACATCGCGCCGGACTACGCCGCCTTCGCACTGTTTCCATGGGGGGCGTTCGTCGCCGGCGGCATGGCCTGCGGCACGGTATTTCGTTCCGTGACCAGCGAGGGCCGCGAGCAACTTATGCAATGGGGTGGTTGGGCCGGCTTCGCACTGGCCTTCATGGGCCAATACATCTCAAATCTCCCGTACAACATCTATCCGCACTCAGAGTTCTGGCTCGACAGCCCCTGCCTGGCCGCAATTAAGTTCGGTGTCATTCTGATGGTCGTCGCGTTTGGGTTTTTCTGGAACGAATGGGTACCGCGCGTCCGCGCCGGCGCGGGCCACGGTCCGCGTTTTTCCGTTCCCCGACAACTCGGCCAGACTTCGCTATTGATTTATTGGGTGCACATCGAACTCGTTTACGGCCGGTGGGCCGAACCGTTCAAAGGGAAGATGCCGCTGCTCGACACGGCGCTGCTGGCGCTCTCGGTGATCGCGCTCATGATCTCGCTTTCCGTCGCGAAGACCAAGATTGTTCAGAGCAAGTTCTATCTCGATCGACGCGCGCAATTGCTCGGCCGAGTCCCTTGGTTGGCAAAGGCATAA
>VFZQ01000554.1 GCA_016871135.1 Acidobacteriota bacterium
CCGTACCGAGCGTCTGCCCGCCCGCCGAAACCGTGAACGAGCCTCCATCCGGCTGGGCAAGATACCAGACCTCAAACCGCGAATGGGACGGGTCCTTCAGAGTGATCTTCGACTGCGCGCCGGCCGCGCCCCGAAAACTAACCACGCCCAGACCGTAACGGCCGTCACGCATTTCGGCCGTGTTGCCCGGCTCCATTCTCCACCCGGAACCGCGAATCGTCAAACCGCGGTGGCCGTACCAGGCCCAGGGATTGGCGATCAATGCAAAGCCGTGGCCTGCGTCGCCGAACTCCTGTTGGAAAAGGTCGCGCACATCGGCGGTAATCAGATCGGCCGTGGTCGGAGAATCACCGTAATGAACAACGCGAACGGCCGCGCCGGGCTCTTTCTTCTCCACCGCGTAGAGCGCCGTGTAGAATCGATGCAGTTCGTTCCCGGTGTCCTGCAAAAGCGGACCGTTGTCGACCGGGCCGGTCTTGGCGGATCTGTTCGCGCGGCGCGGCGCTGGCGCGGGTGCGACGGGCGGTTCGGGCGTCGCCGGCCGTACCGCCGCCGTAGGACGAAAAGCGGTGACATGCTGCGTGGCGGACCAGTCGAAGATCCGGTAATCCTTCAGCGCCGGAAAGACTTCGGGCGTCGCCAGAAGCGCCGCGACGGTGGCGATCGTCAGAGCAGGTTTGGCCGGTAGTGGCATTCGGCGTGTCTTTTCAGGTTAGAACATCGTCACTTCGGTGAAGGGAAACTCCCCCACCAGCATCGCCGGTACAACCATGTCGAACGACTCCTCGCCGCTGGCGCGCCCCGGCGCCGTCATCGCCTCGACCGCGTTAAGCAAGTCGACGACGCTGACGTTGAAACGGAAGTTGCGGACGCCGTGTTGAATCTCTCCGCCGTCGACGAAAAACGTACCGTCGCGCGTCATGCCGGTCATCACTTTGCGGAACGGATCGACCTCGCGGATGTACCAAAGCCGCGTCACAAGAATTCCACGGCCGAGCTTGGCCATCAGTTCTGGCATCGTCGACGAGCCGCCTTCGATCACGACATTCACCGGCGATTCGCCAACGTCGTTCGGCAGCGCGTAACCATGGCCGGTTGCCGGCCTTCCGGCGCGCAACGCCGCCGAGCGCGAGTACGGCATCTCGCGCGGATAGCCGTTCTCAAACAGCGTCAGCGCGCGCCGCGCCACACCTTCGCCGTCAAAGGGTGCGCCGTCCTGTAACGGATGCCGGACGTCGTCGCGAATCGTGATGTTCGAGCCGAAGATGCGCTCGTCGAATCGCCCGTTCAGGAAACTACGCTCCTCGTCGAGCGCGGTCGCCGAACAGTCGCCGAAGATCTGCCCAACGAGATCAAGCACCGCGGCCGGTTCCAGGATGACCCGATAGACACCCGGATCCATCCGGCGCGGAGCTTTCGATAGAGCCGCCTTCTCCGAGGCCGATCGCGCAAGGGCCAACGTGTCGATATCGCCCGCGCGAACCGCCGAAGCCTTGGCCCAGCCGCTTGAATCGCTCGCGGTGGCGGTGACCGAAAACGTCGCGCCGGTTTCATCGTGCCGCGCGAACACACCGTTCGAATTCAGCAGGAATTGCGTCGACCGCTCGTTGGAGTAGATACCCGCGGCGCTTCCCCCAATAGCGCCGATCGCTTCGCGCACCGCGCCGGCACGCGCCTCGGCCGACAACGCGGCCGTCTCGGCGTCCCACCGTTCGCCGGGCGCGATCGCTTCCGGCGGCGCCATCGGCGGCAGCCCCGGATCTTCCTCGTTCGCGCGCGCCAGATCGATAGCCTGCGCCGTCGCGCGCCGGAGACTGGCTTCATCCAGCCGGTTCGTCGACACGCGCGCGGTGCGCTTCCCGATCGCCACCCGGATCGAAGCCGCGCCCGACTCGTCGCTCACGTTCTGATGGATCGTGTTGTTGGCAAACCGGGTCAGCGCCGATTCCGACGCATGCAGGCTCATCTCGACATCGCCCACGCCATGCTTGCGCGCCTCGTGCAGCGCCCAATCAAACCACGCGCGCGCGTTGGATTCGTCGATCATAGCGCCCCCGTTTGAATGCCGCGAAAACGCGAAGGACTCGCGCCGTGGCCGGTGCCCATCACCTGTTCGGGCTGGCCCTTGCCGCAGTTTGGAACACCCCACAGCGTCCAATGATCGCGGTTGGCGATCGCCTCGCATACGTTCCAGAACTCCGTCGAAATGCCGCTATAGACCGGGTTCTTCAGCATGCGCACGCGCCTGCCGTCGCGGATCTCCCAGGCCGCTTCGCAGCCGAACTGGAAGTTGTAGCGTTTATCGTCGATCGACCAGCTCTTGTTGGTCTCCATGTAGATTCCGTGCGGCACGTCGAAGACCTCGTCAAGCGTCTGCGCGCCCGGTTCCAGGCTCGTATTCGTCATGCGGATCAGCGGCAGGCGATCCCAGTCGGCGGCCCGCATGCAACCGTTCGACCTGTTCTCGCCGATCGCGCCGGCCGACTCGCGGCTCGTCAGATAGCCCGTAAACAGGCCCTCGCGAATGATATCGGTGCGCTGCGCCGGAACCCCTTCGTCGTCAAACGCAAACGTTCCAAGGCCCGGGCCGTGCGCGATCGTCGCATCGCTCACCACGTGGACCATCGGCGAGCCATACCGCAATCGCCGCAACTGATCGAGCGTCAGAAAACTCATGCCCGCATAGTTGGCCTCCGATCCGAGCACGCGGTCGAGCTCGATCGGATGCCCGATCGACTCGTGAATCTGTAGGCCCAACTGCGAACTGTCGAGAATCAACGGGTGCTCGCCCGCGGGGCACGGATCGGCCGCATGCAGCATCGCCGCTTCTTCGGCCAGCGACGGCGCGCGCCGCAACATGTCGATCTCATCGATCAACTCCCAACCCTTCAACTGATACTGGCCGCCGAAGGAGTTCGGGTACGAACGCTTCTGCAAGTCGCCGTCCTTGAAAACGTAGCAGGCGCAACCGGCGCCAGTGACCGTTCGCGTCTGGCCGATCACGCTGCCCTCGGAATTCGCAAACCACTGCCGCGTTCGCGTCCCGTGGAAAGAAGTCTCGGTCAACGTCACCGCCTTGTTCGAGCGCAACGCCTCGTCGACCTTCAACAAGTAGTCCAGCTTTTTCTGCACGCTGATTCGAAACGGGTCGACCGCGCACGGCGAATCCCACTCGGCGGTCCAACTCTGCTCGGGGGCCAACACAACATCGCCGAGCTTGGCCATCGCGCTTGCTTTCGCAATGGCGCGCGCTTTGAAAACCGCCTTGTCGATTCCGTCCCGCGAAAGATCGTCGGTCGCCGCGAAGCCCCACGCGCCCTCGGCGAGGATGCGAATGCCGATCCCGGTCGAGTCGCTGCCGGTCACTTGAGACACGCGGCCATTGCGCGTGGAAAGATCCTGTGTTTCCGATTCCACCACGCGAACATCGGCGTACTGCACGCCGCGTCCCTTGGCCAGTTCGAGCGCATCGAGCGCGAGTTGCCGCATATGGTCTATTGTGGAGTACTGCATGTTTGGAAGTCTTCTAGCGGTCGGATCGAAAGCGCCGGAGTTCGTCGTGCTCGACGATGGCGGCAGCAAATTAACACTGGCGATGCTGCGCGGCGCGCCTACGGTTTTGGTGTTCTATCCCGGCGACGACACGACGATCTGCACGGCGCAGTTGTGCGAGATCCGCGACAACTGGAATGCGTTCCGCAAACTCGGCGCGCGCGTCTATGGCGTCAACGGTCAGGGCCAGCGCTCGCATCGCCACTTCATCGAAAAACACCGCTTTCCGTTTCCGCTTCTGGCCGATGAACATTGGCGTATGTGCCGCGCCTACGGCTGCGGATTCTGGATCGTGCGCCGCACCGTGTATGTCATCGACGCCGACGGCGTCATTCGCTACGCACGAAGAGGAAAGCCCTCCACTGCCGAGATACTCAACGCGGTGGAGGGCTGTTCGAAGACAACTATTTCTTAAGGCGCTTGCACACGGCGATCGACGCTTCGTTATGCGGAGCGGGCTTCGGATCGGCGATGATCTCGGCGATCTTGCCCTCTTTGTCGATAACGAACGTCGTGCGGCTTGCGATGCCGCGTTCGCCCATCAATGTGCCATAGGCCTTTGCCGTGCCCCT
The DNA here is from genome assembly GCA_016871135.1 of Acidobacteriota bacterium. GTDB lineage: Bacteria > Acidobacteriota > Terriglobia > Bryobacterales > Bryobacteraceae. The sequence continues at coordinate 4,125 of VFZQ01000554.1, forward strand.
GGCCGGGAAATCCGACAGCAGCGGAAACTCGAGCGTAAGATCGTCGCTGAATCTCTTCAGTGACGGAGCCGCGTCGACGCTGATGCCGAACACTTGCGATTCTGCTTCGTTGAAGTTCTTGATTCCAGCCTGGAATCCTTTCATTTCCGCGGTTCAGCCACCGGTGAACGCCAGCGGGAAGAAGGCCAGAACAACACTTTTCTTGCCTTTGAA
>VFZQ01000555.1 GCA_016871135.1 Acidobacteriota bacterium
TGGGCGTTGCGCAGCACGTCTACGCTCCGCTGCCGGACAACTCCTGGGGCGTGCGGGATGGAACGAGCATCGCGACTCCGATGGTGGCCGGGGGACTAGCCGTGCTCAAGGCGGCGCGCCCGCAGCTTACGCCTCCGCAACTCTACTCCCTCGTCACCAACACTGCGACTCCAATGAATCTGCCCGTCATGGTGACTGGCGCGGGCCGAATGAACCTGGAAGCGGCCATGAAGGCGACCCTTACGGCGCTGCCGCGGTCTCTGTCATTCGGCGCCGGCGCGGCCAACGTCGACCAGACTCGTGAACTGACGATCACGAATCTGGGCGACAGCGACGAAGTCGTCGAGCTGACCGCGCAAGCCGCCGAAGGGCAATCGATCCCCGCCATCTCTCCTCCGTCGATCAACGTCCCCGCCCGTCAGTCGGCCAAAGTCACTGTGCGCTTCCAGGCCTCGAATCTCCGGCCGAACGAGTATCAAGGCTTTGTTCGGGCCGTCGGTCAGGCATCGGGGACAGAACTGCGGATCGCCTATTGGTACGCGGTGCCATCGGGCGTTCCGGCGGCAATCAAGATTCTCGGGTCGACCGAATTTAACGTGGGCTCGACCTACCGGATCTTTGAACAGATGCCGCAAATTCGGATACTCGACACTTCGGGTCTGCCGATGACCACTGCGCCGCCGCGCGTGTCGGTACTCTCCGGCGGTGCGACGCTGAACTTTCTCGACGCCTGGAGTGAGAACCCTGGGGTCTTCTATCCCGGACTACGTTTCGGTCCCAACGTAGGCAACGTCGTTCTCCGTGTTCAAGCCGGCGCGATCACAAAGGACCACATTCTGTCAGTGGTCAGGTCTGTCTACCCACACATCGAGTACTCGATCAACGGCCTCGATTTTGGCGGTGTGCTTACGGGCTCTTCGCGAGACCTCGATTTCACCCTTAACAATACGGGCGGCGCGGCGCTCATTGTCTCCAATCCCGTGTTCTCCGATCCACAGTTCCGAATCGTCTCGCCAAATTTTCCGCTGACGATTGCGCCGGGCGCGTCGGCGCGCATTGTCATTCGCTTCACTCCCGCGCGTGCCGCCGCCGTCCAGGGCGCATCCGTCCGATTCGAAGCCAACGAGCCAGGTCTCGGACTGTTCGCTCTCCAGCTTGCTGGAACCGGCGCTCCGCCCGCCGGGCCGTTGACGCTGCAGGTCGACTCCGGCGTCTTCAGTAATTCCTTCGGCTACGGCGGCGGCGGTGCGCAGCAGGCGTTCTTCGTGAATCGCCTCACGCCTCCCAAATATCCGGCCGTACTACAAAGTGTGCAGATCTTCTTTTCGGATCGCCCGGACGGCCTCCGGCTCAACGTACCAATTACCGCGATCGCCCGACCGAATCCGGAGGGTGGTGAGCGGCTTCAGGCGTTTTCTTTTCTGCAATCGCCCGGAACGATCACCCGCCTGAACGCCTTCAACAGCTTTCCGTTTCCACAGAATCAGACGTTGCGCATCGAGTCGGGCGACTTTGTCGTCGGATTCTCCACGTCGAACCCGCAGGGCATTTTCCCTGCCGAAATCGATCGCAGTAACCCCTCCCAAAGAAGGTCTTACACCTCCGCCGACGGCCAGCCATTCACGGTCATTGATGTCGAGAGTAATTTCCCCGGAAACTTCTTGATTCGCGCCGTGGTGACGTTTCCGTAGCGGATTGGCCGCGTCTGACTCCTTGTCTCGCGTTGCGCTTGCAGATAGAATCGGAGCAATCCGCTCTGATTCTTTCAAGGCTGACCGATATGTAGCCTGACTCGGTGTGTTAGGAGTTTGATGTCCAAATTGTGCCCAGGCCCCGGCGTGTCTTCTCTCGCCGCCTTCCTGCTGTTCGCCGGAGCGGCGGACGCGCAACATTACAACTTCCAGCAATTCGGTCACGCGCAAGGATTACACAGCCTATCGCCCGACGCTTTTATGTTTGACCCGGCCGGCTACCTATGGGTAGGCACTGAGAATGGGCTCTATCGATTCGACGGCGAGCGGTTCCAGGCGTTCGGAACCAACTACACGGTACGCAGCATGCTCCGCAACCGCCAGTCGATGTGGCTGCGCACGCGAGATGGCGTAGCGGTTTTTCGCAACGGAAAGGTCGAGCCGCTCAATATTCATGGCCTCGATTTCGTCGGCGATACGCAGGTCTTCGCGCGCGGCCCGGAGGGATCGCTTTTTCTGGGTGCGAGGACCGGGCTGGCCCACTGTGTCGAACAAGGCGCGGCATTGCAATGCAAGATGGTGCCGGGGAGCGAAAAACTTCGCATTCTGGCCATCGCCGGCGCGCAGACAGGGGACATCTGGTTCCTCGCCGAGGGTGAATTGTGGCGCTGGCACGATGGCCGCCTGTCCCGTTTCGGTCCCGAGGCCGGCGTATCCAAAAAACGCTGGAGCGCGATCGGTTTTCATTCTGCTGGAACCGTCTTCCTGCGCGCCCCCGAGTCGCTTTTGGTCTTTGACCCGGAAAAAGTACGCGCTGTTCGAGAAATTCCGATTGAAGATGTCGCCGATCTTCGGCACATCCTGCTCTATGTGGATCGCCACGACGTCGCGTGGTGGAATACCAAGGCCGGGCTCGCATCCTGGGACGGACGTCGTGTGCGGCGGTTCTCAACACGCGAAAACGGATTACCCAGCAACGTTGTTTCGGGCATGATCGAGGACGCCTCCGGCTCCTATTGGCTCGCCACCGATGGCGTCGGACTGTACCGTTGGGCCGGATTCCGCGATTGGATGGGCTGGGGGCCTGAAGCCGGCCTTCCGGCCGAGAGTATCCGCTCGATTCATCGCGATCGTGCGGGAACGCTCTGGATCGGTACCAACATGGGCCTCTTGCATTTGGACATTGCTACAAACCGTTGGATCTCCGCGCGAGGTCCGGCCGCGAAGATGGACATTCGCTCCATCGCCAGCTCGGCCAGCGGCCATCTATGGATCTCCGGCGCCGGTTACGGCGTCGGCCGGATGCGCCCGGGAACCTCTGATTGGCGTTGGTTCGACCAAGCCGATGGCCTGCCGCCCAGCCCGATTCGCGACATGGCCGAGGTGGATGGCGACCTAATCGTCGCAGCCAAGGACGGTGTCTTCCGGTTGCGCGCTGGAGAATCGAGATTTCGCCCTGAATCGTTGCCCTTAGATGCAAAACTGAATATTTACAGCATGCATGTGGCCACCGATGGCACGGCGCTTGTCGCCAGCCGAGGACTCTTGATTCTCGAGAAGGGCCGCTGGCGAAGGGTAGCGCCGCCCGATGGTTTGAAGGACGAGTTGATTCGCAGCGCTTCCAAGGCGCCCGACGGAGCAATCTGGATCTCCTATCGCAATCCGCACGGGCTCACACGGCTAGTCGAGCGGAACGGCCAATTTACCGCGACCCACTACAGTGCCGAAGATGTCCTCAGCTCCGACCGCGTCAGTTTCGTGCGCCACGATCTGGCGGGCAACCTGTGGATTGGCTCCGACCGCGGTATCCAATCCTACGCCGCTGGCCGATGGCACGCTTGGACCCGGCAGGACGGTTTGATCTGGGACAATACGAACTCAACGGCGTTTCTGGCTCAGCCCGACGGCGGAATTTGGATCGGCGCTAGCCGGGGCATTAGCGATTTTCGCCCCCCCAGCGCTGCCACTCCCGGAACGCTCGATTCCTCTTTCGCTCGGGTCCCTGCGCTTTGGCGATTCGGCTGTCGAAGACTTCACCAATATCGAAATACCTTTCGACCGCCGCTGGATGACCGCCCGGTTTTCGGTGCTGCAATTCGACCGGCGCGAGGACCTGCAGTACGAGTACCGTCTTGACGGTTTGTCGGACCGCTGGATACGCACCTCGAATACCGAAATTTCGTTACTGGCGCTTCCCGCCGGCGATTACACACTGCATTTTCGCGTTCGCGAGCGGAATCGGGAATGGAACACGCGCTTCAACGCGGCCTCCTTTCGCATTCTGCCGCCGTGGTGGGCAACGTGGTGGTTTCGATCCGTCTGTGTTTCGCTCACGCTCGCCGGCATCGCGCTGGTCATTCAATGGCGGCTGCGAGATGGCATGCGGCGCCGTCAACAACTCGAAGAGTTAGTCCGCAGCCGTACCGAAGAACTGGCGGCGGCGCGGGACGCCGCACTGGAGGCCAGTCGTGCCAAGGCGGCATTTCTGGCCAACATGAGCCACGAGATCCGTACGCCGATGAACGGCGTCGTCGGTATGAACGATCTTCTGCTTCGATCGCCGCTCTCGGCCGAACAACGGGAATATGCCGGCGCCGTCAAGGAGTCGGCGGAATCGCTCTTGGTCATCCTCAACGATATC
>VFZQ01000556.1 GCA_016871135.1 Acidobacteriota bacterium
ATGCGCCGCCCTGATGTTCTACCGAGGCGGTTCCAATGTGAACGCCGGCTTCGGCGAAGCTCTCTTTCGAGGAGCCGAAGTACGTCGAGCGGCCGGTTTGGACGGGGCCGGCGCCGTAGGACGGGATGCCGCGGTCCACGGTGCGATCGTCATTGAAGTATTCGTAGGACGACCGGATGAGCGTGCGGTCGCCGAGCTTCCAACTCAACGCGGGTGCGAAGCCGTAGCGTTCCACGTCGACGTTGTCGCGGAAGCTGCCGGAGTTTTCGTAGACGCCGTTCAGGCGAAGGGCTACCGATTCAGTGAAGTTGTGATTGGCATCGCCGGTGACGCGGCGATTGGCGAAGCTGCCGCCCTGGAGCGAGATTTCACCGAAGGGGACGAACTCGGCTTGTTTGGTCACGCGGTTGATGACGCCGCCTCCGCCGCCGCGGCCAAACGTGAGTGCGTTGGCGCCCTTGACGGCTTCGACGCGTTCGACGTTGTAGAGATCGCGGAAGTATTGGACGTCGTCGCGAACGCCGTTGACGTAGAAGTCGGAGGTGGTGACGTTGCCGCGGATGACAGGGGCGTCGCGGTGGCCTTCTCCCTGGGCCATTGTGATACCGGGCACAAAGCGCACGACATCGGCCATGTTTTGCATCGACTGATCTTGAATCTGACCGCGGCTGACGACGCTGACGGCTTGCGGGACGTTGAGGAGTTGCGTTGGGCTTTTCAGGGCGCTTGCGGTGGGGACTTGATAGCCGGCCGAATCGATGATGGTGAGGGTTTCGCGGGATTCACTTATTTGCAATTTTATTTCAACGGGTGTTACGGCGTTTCGGACTTCGATCCATTGTTTGGCGATGCGAAAGCCGTCGGCGGAGGTGGTGATCTGGTGCGTTCCGGTGACGACTGGGACGGAAATCCGGCCGTCGGGGGCGGTGGTTACAGAGAGGCGATTGGTTAGGCCGTCCTGTGAAATCTGTAGTTTAGCGGCGGGAACGGGCGAGCCGGCGGGATCGAGGACAAGGATATCGAGGCGGGCGACGGCGTTTTCGGCCCAGGCGGGCAGGAGCAAGAACATCGCGGCTGCGAGTGCCTGACCGAGTCTGTTATTGCAACTAAATGTCATTTGCTGTTCCTCTACCACTCTACGGCTTTGGATTCCGGTTGTCAACATTCGGCGTTGTCGGCCGTTTGGGTGTAGGATACGGAGATGAAGCGGCGATCCTTTCTTTCCTTATCCGTAGCGACGGCGGCGACGGCAGCGGCTCCGGCGAATAAACGCGAGCGGATGCTGCGCTGGCTGGATGGCAAGCCCGAAGCGAACTATACGCCGGCGGCGTTCTTCCTGCATTTCGACAAGGAGTTCAAAGCGGGTTCGGCGGCGGCGCGCAAACACATGGAGTTCTTCCGGCAAACGGACATGGACTTCGTCAAAATTCAGTTCGAGCAGACCTATGAGCGGCAGGAGTTTTTGCAAACGCCTGGCGACTGGGGGAAGTTGACCTTGCGAAAGCTGGACTTCTACGAACCGTTGCTGGTGACGGTGCGGGAGTTGGTGAAGACGTCGAAAAAGGACTCGCTGATTCTGATGACGCTGTACTCGCCGTTCATGTGCGCGGGGCATTGTGCGACGGCGCCGCTGTTGAAGCGGCATCTGGAGGAGAATCCGGAGGCGGTGAAGAAGGGGTTGGAGATCCTGACCGAAAGCCAGATGCTGTTTGTGCGCGCGTGTATCAAAGAAGGCATCGACGGGTTTTATATGTCGACGCAGGGCTCGGAGACGAAGCGGTTTTCGTCGCCGGCGATTTTCAACAACACCATCAAACCGTTCGATTTGGTGGCGATGAAAGAGATTCACGCGGCGTGCCGGTTTAACATTTTGCACGTGTGCGACTATCATGCGCCCTACGCCAACTACGACGCGGTGTACGACTATCCGGGGCAGATCGTCAATTGCAACGCGAAGTTGATCGATAAGGAGTTGCGGGCGCAGGAGATTTCGACGCGATTCAAGCGGCCGTTCATGGGGGGAATGGACCGGCACGGGTTGATTGCGAAGGGCTCGGCGGCGGAGATGGACGCGGAGATCAAGCGGGTGATTCAGGCGGCGCCGCGGCAGTTTATTCTGGGCGCGGATTGTACGGTGGGCGGCGATACGGATTGGGGGCGGTTGCGGCGAGCGATCGCGGTGGCGCACAGTACGGGCTCTGCCGGGCGGTAATTCTGTTGGCGCTGTCATATGATAGTTGCAATGTCGTTGAGCCCGTCGACACGTATCGGCCAGTATGAGATCCAGGCGCTGATTGGCGCAGGTGGCATGGGCGAGGTCTATCGCGCGCTCGACACGCGGTTGAATCGAACGGTGGCGGTGAAGGTGCTGCCGCTCGCGCTGTCGAACGATTCGTCCTACATGCAACGGTTTCAGCGCGAGGCGCAGGTGCTGGCGTCGTTGAATCATCCGCACATCGCGGCGATCTACGGCTTGGAGCAGAACGCGATCATCATGGAGCTCGTCGAAGGGCCGACGCTGGCGGAGCGCCAGGGGCTTTCGATCGACGAAGCGATTTCGATTGCGCGGCAGATCGCCGAGGCGCTGGAGTACGCGCACGACAAGAACGTCATTCATCGCGACTTGAAGCCGGGGAATGTGAAGATTACGCCGGCGGGCGTTGTGAAGGTGCTCGATTTTGGCCTGGCGAAGGTGGTGGAGCCGGCGCCGGCGGTGATCTCGGCGAACTCGCCGACGTTGACGATGCGGGCGACGGAGGTCGGCGTGATTCTCGGCACGGCGAGCTATATGGCGCCGGAGCAGGCGGCGGGCAAGTCGGTGGATAAGCGCGCCGATATCTGGTCGTTTGGCGTGGTGCTCTGGGAGATGTTGACGGGCCGGCGGCTGTTCGACGGCGAGACGGTTTCGCACACGCTGGCCGATGTGCTGCGCGCGCCGATCGATCTCGACGCGGTTCCGGCGTCGACGCCGCGCGCGGTGCGCGAGTTGGTGCGGCGGTGTTTGGAGCGGGATGAGCGGAAGCGGTTGCGGGATATTGGCGAGGCGCGGATTTTACTGGAAAATCCTGTAGCCGAAGCCGCGCCCGTGGCTGTTGCGACGCGGCGCGGGCTACCGTATTGGGCGGCGGCGGCTTGTTTGGCGCCGGCTGCGGTGATGGGCGTTTTACAGTGGCGGGAGCAGCCGCCCGCGGCGCCGATTGTGAAATTCACAATTGACGCTCCCAAGAGCGGCTTGGCGCAAACGCGCTTTGGCCCACCGCGTATCTCGCCGGATGGCACGCGGATACTCATGCTGGTAACAGGCGAGAGTGGAGAGCGACAGTCCGGTGCGATCTGGATTCGCCGCCTGGATGCGGTTCAAATGCAGCCGCTGGCGGGAACGGAAGGAGCCACCTATCCATTCTGGTCGGGTGATGGCCGCCATATCGGTTTCTGTGCGGATGGAAAACTCAAGCGCGTTGCGGTCGACGGAGGACCGCCAGTTACGGTGTGCGCGGCGCCGTCGGGGCGCGGTGGCACATGGCATGGCGGCGTCGATGGCGTGATCATCTTTGCCGCCAATCAGCAGGTTCCACTTTCAAGCGTTGCGGCATCGGGTGGAGAGCCGCGCAGCGTGACCGCGCTCGATCCCGCTCGCAAAGAAGCATCGCACCGTGTACCGCATTTTCTCCCCGATGGGCAGAGATTCCTTTACATCGCCGGCGATGCGGAGTTTACGAACGCCGCCGTTTATGCCGCCGAATTGGTGGCGAACGGTTCGAAGCCCGCGATTGGACAGTTAGTAGTTCAAAGTGCAACGGAGGCGATGTGGGCTTCGAGCGGCCATTTGCTCTAAGTACGTGAGAATACGCTGCTCGCACAGCCGTTCGATCCGGCAGCGCTGAAACTCTCTGGAGAATCGTTTCCGCTGGCCCAGCAAATCGACACGGGCGAAAACCGGCACACAGCCGCATTTTCAGTCTCGACTTCGGGAGTTCTTGTCTTTCGCCAGGGTGCAGGAGAACGGATACTGCACCGATTGGCGTGGCTGGACCGGCAAGGGAAGGAGATCGAGCGGATCTCCGGAGGGGAGAACTTGTTCGGCGTCCGCCTTTCGCCAGATGCCAAGTTCGCCGCTGGAGCAAATGCCGGAGGTACACCGAGCGATCTTTGGTTACTGGACCTCGCACGTGGCGCCAGCGCGCGATTCACGTTTGACCCGCGTGTCGAAAATTCTCCAGTCTGGTCACCAGACGGCAAGCGAATTATTTATCGCGCTTCGGACGGGATCAATCTCAACAACGAACTGTTGATGAAGGACATTGGCGGAGTCGGCCAG
>VFZQ01000557.1 GCA_016871135.1 Acidobacteriota bacterium
GGGCGCGGTTGTTGTTCGATACACCGCGCGCCAGCCGGGCGTCGCGCGGGTAATAGGTTCCGTCGTAGTCGATATTCTTCGACCATGTGTAATGCGACATCACGTTGAACCCGTTCGAAAAGCGCCGGTCGTAGCGGAGCTGCATCGAGTGGTAGTTGTTGCTCGCGTCGCTGCCGTAGTAGCGCAGGTTTTGCGACCAGCCGAAGCGGTTGAAGAACGGACGCCGCTGGTTGGTTGTGGTTTGGCCGAAGCCGTTGATGTCGGGCTGATTCGGGTCGTAGTCTCCGCCGACACCGGCGAAGACATGTGTTCCCTTGGTGCCGACGTAGGCGATCTCGAACGACGACCTGGCGTCAAGCTGCCGCTGGATCGTGAAGTTCCAGGCGTCGACGGTTGGGAAGCGGATCGGATTGCTGATCACGAACGCCGTCACGCCGTTGGGCAGAATGTTCCGGCCGTTCGGTCCCTTGCGTTGCGCCGCCAGAATCGTTGCCGGATCGAGCGCGGTTGGTCCCGCGGCCAGCGTGAAGACGCGGTCGAAGTTGTTCGTCGGCTGGTTGCTTTGGATGCCGAGAATCGGCAAGTTCTGCGTGACGTTGTGGCCGAAGATCGAGCCGAACACGCCCAGATTGAAACCGCGGCCGTAACCGGTGCGAATTACGGTCTTCTGATTCAACTGGTAGGCGATGCCGAGACGAGGCGCGAACAGCTTGTTCGAGGTCTTGACGTTCAGATCGAGCCCGACGTTATCGCGGCCGGCAACCAGCACTTCGCCGGTGGCGATATCGACGAAGCCGCCGTTGCCCGGGGCGTTGACCTTCTGCGGCCGGTAGTTTTCCCAGCGCAAGCCATAGTTGATCGTCAGCTTGTTAGTCGCGCGCCAGGAATCCTGCGCGAAGAAGAAGAACCGGTTCTGCGTTTCGCTGGCGTCGAGCGCGTTGGAGACATAGCGCTCAAAGCGCGAGACATCGCCGATCAGGAAGGAAGCGAGGCCGGATCCGCCGCCCGAAGGGCCTTGTGTGCGCGCCGCGTCGAAATTCAACTCGCCCGACCGGTGCCGGTCGCTCGGCACGCGCAAGTTCCGGGCGTGCCGCAAATCGGCGCCGAACTTGATCGTATGACTGCCCTGAATCTTGGTCCAGTTGTTGACGAACTGATACTGCTTCTCGTCCTGGATGAGCGGGCAATTGCAGCCGTTCACGCCGAGCGCATAGCCGAAGCGGAACAGATTGTTGCCGTAGCCATTGATGAAGAAGGCGGGCATACCGGAGTTGAACTTGTCGTCGACGTTCAGTCCCGGAATGCCGGCGTCCTTCGCGGGGGCGGTGCCGATACCGTTCGGTTGGCCAAACACGTTGTAGCGCATGAAGCCGAACCGGAAGTCGGTTAGCAGATTGGGCCGCATGTTGTAATCGAACCCGCCGGCGACGGAGTGATTCTGGGAATCAGACGCGCCCGCGTAGGCGTTCGTCGAACCGGAAGCGTCCAGACCCGGGCCGCCGGCGACAAGGCCGAACGAGCCTGGCGCCACCATGCCGAAATCCTGGATCGAGTAGCGGCCGAACGTGTGGAGCTTCTCGGTCGTATAGTGATCAACGCGGACGTTGAAGGCGTCGTCGTTGAAGCGGACTCCGCCGGTAGAGGAGAAGTTGGGCTGGTCGAGCGCCGCAGTGGTATTTGGTCCCGGTATCATCCGCAGCAAGGCCTGCGTTTGCGGCGCTAACCGGGAGGACGGAATAACGTTGCCCGCGAAAGGAGTACGCGTGGCCGGTGTCGCGCCGGAAGCGGGGTCGAAAATGCTGATGCCAGTTGCGCTCATGTCGCCCGTGCGTTCAGCCAGCGACGGAACGCGCAGCAGCGTGCCGCCGCCCGTGTTGCGGCGCGTGCCCTGATAGTCGCCAAAGTAAAAGAGCTTGTTCTTGACGACCGCGCCGCCGATGGAGGCGCCGAACTGATTCCACTGCGTCAGCGGGATCAGGCGGCCATTGGAATTGGGAATCGGGCGCGACTGCGTGAACGGATTGCGCGCGATCAACTTGTCGTTGCGCAGGAATTCGAAGACCGATCCGTGCAACTGATTGGTGCCCGATTTCGTCTGGGCGCTGACCACGCCGGCGCTGGCGACGCCAAATTCGGCGTCATAGTTGGCCGTAGTGATCTTGGCTTCCGTAACCGATTCGAGCGTCGGGTTGATGACGATCCAGCCGAGCACGGCGTCGTGATTGTCGGTGCCATCCAGCAGGTGCGAAGTACCCGCGAAGCTCTGGCCGTTGACCAGCATGCGATAGGAACCTTGCGGGTTTTCCGCCGAGGCGGCCGTCAGCGATGTCGGCCAGGCCACGACGCCAGGTGTCATGAGTTGGAAGTTCGTGAAGCGGCGGTTCAACACCGGCAGTTCGTTTACGGTGCGTTCGCTGTAGGTCGATGAGACATCGCTGCGCTCCGTCTTCATGATGCCGGCTTCGGCGGTGACCTCAACCGTTTGGTTCACTTCGCCGACTTCGAGTTTGGCGTCGACGCGGATTTCGGTATCGACCGATACGGCGATATTGTCCTGGACGTAAGCCTTGAAGCCCGGCGCTTCGATGCGCACGCGATAGCGCCCCACAATCAGGAATCGCTGCATGTAGCTGCCGGAATCGTTGGACTGCACCGTGTTGGTAACGTCGCGGCCGAGATCGGTGATGACGACCTTCGCGTTGGGTACGGTCGCGCCCGTTGAATCCGTGACCGTTCCAAGAATTGTTCCGTAAACCGCCTGCGCGTTCGCGTCAGGCGATGTGAGAGCCATCAGGATGGCGCACGTGGCTAACCCCTTAAGCATGTGTTTCACGAAAATTCCCTCCATTGAGAAATTTTAGGTATCCTATCGAATTTTCTCGACGGAAGGTTGTTAAAGAAGCTTAGGCGTTCCCCAGTGCGTGCGGTAGACGCGGCGCACGTGCAGATTGGCCTCGCTGTCGTTGGCGATCGTTTCGGTCTCCTGATCGAACGCGAGATTGCGGCCGGTGCGCGCGACGATGTTGGCCAAGTGACAGTGCAGCGCCGACAGATGGCCTTCGCCGATATCGCATGCGGGAAGCTTGCGCGACCGGACGCTGTCGAGGAAGTTCGCGTGGTGCCCATTGTCGCTGTCGCCCGCGTCGTCGTGATGAACAAGCGCGCCTTTGCGGTCGAATGCCTTGAAGCCCCATTTGCGATTCCAGCGGCCAATGTGGACCATACCTTCGGTGCCGTAGACGGCGACTCCGTTATCCACCTGATCCTGACCGTATGGATTCCAGATGCGCATCTCCCAGAGGAGCGACGTCTCGCCGTAATCGAAGGTCACGTTCATCGTGTCGGGCGTCTGCTGATCGTCGTCGAAGAAAATCTTGCGCCCCGACCCGCTGGCCTTCTTCGGATACGATTCGCCGAGCGCCCATCGTGCGATGTCGATTTGGTGCGCGCCGTCGTTGCCCGCATCGCCGGTTCCGAAATGCCAGTGCCAGTGCCACTTATAGTGGAAGCGGTTTTCGTTGAATGGAATCCACGGCGCGGGCCCGAGCCATGTTTCGTAATCGACGCCGGGCGGTACGGGGCCGTCTTTCTTCCGGCCGATATTGTCCCGCAATTGCACGTTCCACGCTTTGGCCATCAGCACTCTGCCGATCTTGCCGGATTGGGCGTATTCGATGCCTCGAAGCGTCGACGGGCGGCTGCGCGATTGCGTGCCGACTTGCACAATCCGGTTGTTCCGCCTGGCGGCATCAATCATCAAACGGCCTTCACGGATATTGTGCGAGCAAGGCTTTTCGACGTAGACATCCTTGCCTGCGTCGCACGCGAGAATCGTCGCCGGCGCGTGCCAGTGGTCGGGCGTCGTAATAACGACCGCATCAAGGCCCTTGTCTTCCAGCAACCGCCGAAGATCGCTTACCTCCTGCGGCTTCGGCATGTTCGCTTTGGCGACGACCGCCTGCGCCTTTTCGAGCGAAGCCTTGTCGGTGTCGCAGATGTATTTCACGTTGGCGGCGGGGATGCCGGCGAGCGTGCCGAGAATCGAGCGGCCGCGTCCGCCAACGCCGACGATGCCGACATTGACCTTATCGCTCGCCGCCACGGGCCGGGGTTGCGCACTCGCGGCCGCCGTGGCGGCGCCGATGAAATATCGCCTGTTCATAGTCCGAGAGTATATCGCTATGAACGGGTGTGTTTTGGGCTAAAAGCTGGCGACGGCCGCGGCTTCGTCGTCGAAGACGGCGAAGACGGTGTAGAGCTTCGTAATCTGCAATAGATCCTGCACCCGTTTGGTGAGGTTCAGCGGCTTCAGCTC
>VFZQ01000558.1 GCA_016871135.1 Acidobacteriota bacterium
ACGGGTACAGACCTATGCTCTGGACATCGGCAAGCTGGCGGTACCTGAGCACATTCTGTCCAAGCCTGGGCGCCTAACGCCGGACGAGTTCGAGAAGATGAAGATCCATCCGATCGTGGGAGCGGAAATTGTGGAACGCGCCCACTTTCCGTATCCGGTGGCGCCGATCGTCCGCTCGCACCACGAACGGTGGAATGGCGAGGGATATCCGGATGGGTTGAAGGGCGAGGAGATTCCGATCGGCGCGCGCATCCTCTCGGCGGTCGATTGCTTCGACGCGCTATCGACCGATCGTCAGTACAGGCGCGGTCTGCCGCTGGAAGAGGCGCTGGCCTTTGTTGTGAAAGAGGCCGGTCATGCCTTTGATCCACAAGTCGTAAGCATCCTGCAGAACCGCTGGCGAGAATTGGAAAAGAAGGTCAAGGCGAACGCGGGGTCGATCAAGGAGTTGTCGACCAACGTGATTGTAAGCCGGGGGAAGCCGGCCGCCGGATTCGCGGAAGTGGCGCAATCGCTGCCGGCCAAACAGACGCCTTTGGAAACGAGCGCACCGGGTTTTTTGGACTCGATCGCCGCGGCGCGGCTCGAGGTGCTGACCTTGTTCGAATTGAGCAGCGATCTGGGGAGTTCGCTGAGCCTGCAAGAGACGTTGTCGGTCTTGGCCGTGCGGTTGAAGAGGCTGGTGCCCTACGATTCGCTGGCGATTTACTTCTTGCGCGATAAGTCGCTGGTACCGGAGTATGTGACGGGAGAGAACCTGCGGCTGTTCTCGACTCTGCATATCCCTTACGGCCAGGGGTTGAGCGGATGGGTAGCCGAGCGGCGGCAGCCGGGCAATCCATCGGTTGAGCCGGGTTACTTGAACGATCCGGCGAAGTTTTCGACCCTGCGCTCGGCGTTGGCCGTGCCGCTGGAGGGAGCCGACCGTGTGGTTGGCGTGTTGGCGCTCTATCACTGCGAGAAGGACTTCTTCTCGCGCGACCACCTTCGCATCCTGAACGCGATCAGCGCGAAGCTCTCGAACTCGATCGAGAATGCGCTCAAATTCCAGGCGGCCGAGACGACGGCGACTACCGATTACCTGACGGGCCTGCCCAACGCTCGCAGCCTGTTCGAGCGGTTGGAAGAAGAACTGGGGCGTTGCCGCCGCAACGGACAGACACTCGAACTGCTGGTATGCGATTTGAACGGCTTCAAGATGGTCAACGATCGATTCGGTCATCTGGAGGGCAATCGGGTCCTGCGCGAGGTGGGAACCCGGCTGCGAGAGAACTGCCGCGAATACGACTACGTGGCGCGAATGGGCGGCGACGAATTCGTCATTCTTATGCCTGGAATTCCGCCGGGTAACTTCGAAGCGCGCGCCGCGCAGCTTTCCCAACTGGCCGCCGATGCGGGGCGCATGATCACCTACGAAAACATGTTGTCGTGTGCGGTGGGTCACGCGCGGTATCCCGAAGACGGCACCGACGCAGAGACGTTGATCGGTGTTGCCGATCAGCGCATGTACCGCAACAAGCGCATGATGAAGGGGCTGCCGATGACAACGACTCCCCGCGGGTTGAACGCGAGCCACGCGATCCCCGACACGGCGACATTGACCTCGAAGCGCTAGCCAACCGGAGAATTCGGCGGGTATCGCGTAAGATATCTCCATCCTCAACGGGAAGCGCGGAGCTTGGCAAAGCTGCCGCCGCGGAATGGAGCTTATGACGACAATGGCCCAGGGGCGATCGAAGGCGACGCCGGTGTTATTGAGCGCGGCCATGCTGGCCGCGATTGTCTTTTGGTTCGGGGCGGCGGTGCCGTACTTTACGACGCACCGGGAGTCGTTCGGCCGTGTTCCGGAACTGTTCTGGGAGCGGCGCGTGCCTCAATGGATTCACATCGCCGGAGGAACGGCGGCGATGTTTCTGGGGCCGGTGCAGATTTGGCTGGGCGAAACCCGGCGGCGATTGGCGCTGCATCGAACGCTGGGTTTCGCGTATTTGGGCGGAGTGGCCGTGACGTGTGGATCGGGTTTCTACATGTCGCTGACAACGCCGGTGGGATTCGTCTATGCGAGCGGACTGTTTGGCATGGCGTTGGCCTGCGCGGTTTGCACGCTGATGGCGTACGTGGCGATCGTGCGGCGAAACTTCGCGCAGCATCGTGAGTGGATGATCCGCAGCTACGTCGTGATTGTGGCGTTCGTGTTTTTCCGCTTGATCGTTGTCGGTCTGGAAGCAGCGGCCGTTGGCGGCAGCGGACCACAGGGCGACGCGATGCGAGCTTCGTTGGCGGCGTGGGCGTCATGGGCGTTCCCACTGCTGGCGACCGAGGTCGCGTTACAGATGCCAAAACTATGCCGTTGATTTCACGAGCGAAGTCCGCATGGCCGAGGGGTCAGCGCGAGGAGCGGATGTGATCGGCGATTGCCTTGGAGAACGCCTCGACGAATGGCCTGCCGCCATTCATCAGATTCTCCACGGTCATGAACTCGTAGGGAATGTCGGGGTGAACGCCGACGTTTTCGACGTAGCTCGACGTCGGGTATCCATCGGCTGTCACGGGCCGCTGGCGGTGATGCATGCCGACGGTAGCGCGCGAAGAGGCTTCCGAGAAGACGCCGGAAGCGAAATCGAGTACGGTGCCGCCGGCGCCGTTGCTGCGCTTGCCGAAAATCGGCCCGCGCCTCGCGTCTTGAAGCGCCGCCGGGAAGCCATCGGCGGCCGAGGTGGAAAATTCGTCGGTGATGACCATCAGCGGTTTGGAGTAGGTGACATTGGCCGGGGTCCGGTCCAGGCTTGGCGAACAAATGGGTACGGGCCCCGTGCGCGCCCTATTCTCGGTCAGCGCGGTTCGCATTTCGTTCAGTAGTATTTCGTAGAGTTGGATGATCCAGGTGTCGGCATTGTTGGCGCGCGCCGAATAGTAGGTGCCAGAGAACCGGTTCAACCAATTTCGATTGGCTCTCAGTTCACGGCCCAGCCCTCGAAAGGTGTATGGAATGAGCCGGCGCTGGACGTCTTCGTTGTAACAGGCGTTGCCACCGTTGTTTCGCATCACGTCGATGACAAGGCCGTCGGTATTCTCATTGAAAAACTGAATGTGCGCTTCCAACTCCGCGAGCGCGGCTGCCGTGCTGGGCGGCGAGAAGTTCGGGATGCGAATGTAGCCGATGCGCAATCCATCGGCGCGAAACGTTCCGGCCCGGAAAACGCTGGCGGCGCGCGCCGTGTAACCGGCGCTTGCCGGCCATGCCCACACTTGGACAAGCGACCCGTAATTCAAGACATCCCGCGATTCATCGGCGTCGACGCCGTCTCGCGCTAGCTCGAATAGGGGCTTCAAGTAATCCGGCGCCGCCTCTTCCTCAACACTTCGGCGCTCCGGCTTCGAAGTCTTGACGGGTGACGGCACAGGCCCAACCTTAAGCAGCGGATCGCCGAATTTGATCCACGGAATGGTGTACTCTTCTTCTTCGCCGTTGGCGTGCCGGACCAGAATTTTCACGCTCTCGCCGATCTCGTGCGCGCGCGGAATCACCGACTGAGGGCGGGACACGAAACGCAGCGCCGCCTGCCTGCGCGCGGCGCTCTCGTTGCCGGAGTACGAGTATTTTCTGTAAAAATTCACTAACTCGGCGGCGGGCTTGCCGTCGACGGCCAGGACCTCGTCTCCGATGGCGATCGAGTAGCGAGCCAGCGGCAGCGTCGTCCGATTGATGCTGTCAACGATCACCTTAGCGTCGTAGATGTCCAAATGCAGGCCGGTGGTGGCCGAAAAGATGGACGGAATCCGGTAGGAGGTGTGCGTGTCGCGCAAGCTGGACATGTATTCGGCGACGACTTCAAAATACTCGAGATCGCTTGGCGCCGTTCGAACGCGTTCCATCCATGGTTTCAGATCGAGCATGTCGAAACCGAACAACTCGCGCTTCCATTCGTAGGGGGCATAGTTTCGATTCAGCGAAGCGACAAGCGCCTGAAAATCGAAGACGCGTTGCTCGGCCGTCATCTGCGCCATTGCGGCGATGCCGCAGCCGAGGAAAAGGAATATGCGATTCATGGTTAGCGGGCCCCCTTGTTAATTTCGCCCACAATGGCTTTTGTGAAGGCGGCGACGTACGGCGCATAGCCGTTTCGCAAGTTTTCTTCGGTCATGACGTCGTAGGGAATGTCGGGCCAGATGCCTGTATTTTCGTAGTAGTGCGTCGCAGGAAAACCCGGTGTTTGCACCGGCTGCGAGCGGACGCCGAGTGAGGTCGTCGCAGCTAGACTTGCTTCGGCGTAGAAACCACCGTCAAAGGAATCGACCGAGCCGCCGGCTC
>VFZQ01000559.1 GCA_016871135.1 Acidobacteriota bacterium
TTGGGGACAACTCCACTTCACATCCGCGCACCAGTATATCCTAGTGAGCATGAGAACATTACTGATCGCATTCGCGTCCGTTTCGCTGATGGCCGCGTCGCCCGAAGAAGAAGTGAAAGCCGCCGAAATGGCGTGGGTCGAAGGCATCACCAAGAACGACTTCGCCAAGCTGGACAAGGTCCTGGCCGACGATCTCTACTACCTGCACTCCAGCGCCGTCGTCGACACCAAGGCCAGCTACATCGAGTCGCTCCGCAGCGGCAAACAGAAGTACGCTTCATGCAAGATCAACGACATGAAAATCCGCGTTTACGGCAAAGCGGCGGTCATCAACGGCGACGCCAACTTCGAGTTCGTCACTAACGGCGCGCCGGGTAAGGGCCATTTGAAATACACGCACGTGTTCGTTAAGGGATCGAAGGGCTGGCAGCTGGTATCGCACCAGTCGTTGCGATTGGCACAGTAGCCAGAAATGCGAAGGGCGCCGTTTTAGCGGCGCCCTTCGTTTCTTGGAACGCGCACAACGGACTCGCTTCGCGGCCTGTGCGCTACGTTAGACTTTATTCCGGCTCACTGCGCCGCTTCTTGCGGTTACGCTTGCGAGCGAGGGCTTCCTTGACCCGCTTCTTTTCGCCGGGCTTCAGGTAGAAGGAGTGACGTTTGATCTCCTTAATGATGTCTTCTTGCTGGACCTTGCGCTTAAAGCGGCGCAGGGCGTTTTCCAGTGTTTCGCCGTCTTGGACAATCACTTCAGCCATCGATATTCACCTCCTCGCATGTTCAGGCTACCCGTGAGGGCGCAATCTTTTATTCTACCTTATGCGATCATGCCTTGAGTAACGTGAGTATTCCACTTTCCGAACGCGTCTCCACGCTGCGGCCGACAGCCGTCAATTCGATCCTGGCCGAGGTCCGCGCCGTCACAACTCCGGTCGTCTCGCTCATGCGCGGCGAACCCGATCTCAAAACGCCCGCGCACATCGTGGAAGCCGCGCAACGCGCGCTGGCCAATGGACGCACGGGCTACGCCGATAATCGCGGCGAGATCAAACTGCGAGAGGCGGTCGCTTCCAAACTTGCCCGTGAAAATTCGGTCCGCTACGATCCGGCATCCGAAATCCTGATCACACCCGGAGCGACGTTTGGCATTCACATCGCGCTGTCGGCGATGTTGAATCCGGGCGATCACGTCCTTGTGCCCGATCCGGTTTACGACGCCTATCTCTCGCCGATCCGCCTGGCCGGCGCCGAGCCGCGCGCGGTGGCTTCTTCGATCGTTGATGGCCGGTTCACGATTTCCCTGGAATCCTTGGAGGCCGCGCGGACGCCGCAAACCAAGGCGATGCTGCTGAACACGCCGTGGAATCCGACCGGAACGGTGTTCACGCGAGCCGAGTTGGAAGCGATCGGCGACTTTTGCATCCGCAACAACATTACGCTCATCGCCGACGAGATTTATGAAGCGATCGTCTACGACGGCAATGTTCACATCTCACCGCCCGCGTTGTCGGACGAACTTCGGGCGCGATCCGTACTGATCAACGCGCTCTCGAAGACATATGCGATGACCGGTTGGCGCGTTGGCTACGTCGCGGCGCCGGCGGCCTTTGTACAGGCGATGTTTCTAATCCTGCAGCAGTCAAGCCGCGGGCCGGCGACGTTTGTGCAAGACGCGGCGGCTGTGGCGTTGAACGGACCGCAAGACTGCGTGGCCGAGATGCGCGCCGAGTACACGAAGCGGCGCGCGCTGGTGCTATCGGAACTACGGGAACAGGGCGCGCTTTCGCCCGAAGGCGGTTTCTTCGCGATGGTCGACGCGCGTTCGCTCGGCGTTTCGTCGAACGAGATCCGCCGGCGATTGCTCACCGAGTTCGGCGTCGTCGTTGTGCACGGCGCGGCATACGGCCCGGGCGGCGAAGGCACACTGCGCGTGTCATTCGCGGCGGGCGGCGCGACACTGGAAGAAGGACTTCGCCGCGTCAAGGCGGGGCTGATCGCAATCGCGCAATGAAGATTTCCTCGTTACCTACTCCGGCGCTGGCCGTCGATCTCGATCTCTTCGAGGCCAACATTCAAAAGATGCAAGCGGCTTGTTCACAAGCGGGCAAAATGCTGCGTCCGCATGCGAAAGCGCATAAGCGAATCGCGATCGCGCGGCGGCAGCGGGAGGCCGGCGCCGTTGGCGTCTGCTGCGCGACATTGGCCGAATTGGAGACTTTTTCGAACGCGGGCTTTTCGGTTTTGCTGACGACACCGGTCGCCTCTTCGGTGAAGGCAGATCGCGTTGCGGCGCTTTCGGGCGACGTCACGGTCGTCGTCGATCATCCGTTTCAAGTCGCGCTTTACGAGGCCTCGGCGACGGGGCCGCTGCATGTTCTGGTCGATCTCGACATCGGCGATCATCGTACGGGCATTCCGTGTGACGAGCGCGCGATCGACCTGGTCCACGCGATCGCTTCGACGAAGCATCTGCGATTTGGCGGCCTGCAAGCCTACTCGGTTTCCGGCTCGCACACCGATGGGCACGACGCGCGACGCGCGCACTCGACGCAGGCGATCAGCCGGGCGATCGAGGTGCAGCGCGAGTTGCTGCGGCTCGGGTTCGACGCGACCCGGCTGACAGGCGGCTCGACGGGAACGTGGGACATCGACATCGCGATTCCCGAACTCACCGAGATGCAGGCGGGTTCGTATCCATTGATGGATGTGGCGTACCGAAAAATCGGCGGCGTTCCGTTCGGGCCGGCGATGACCGTACTTGCGACCGTGGTCAGCGCGTCGCACGTCGGGCGCGTCACGGTCGACGCGGGGTTCAAGGCGTTCTCGACCGATCGGCCGTTTGGTCCTTCAGCGGTGAAGTACGCGGACGCCACGTGGCAGTGGGCGGGCGATGAACACGGCTTTCTGCTGGGTTCCGAGCTGCCTTCGCTCGGCGAACAGGTCGCCTTCATCCCGCCGCATTGCGACCCGACCGTCAATCTGCATCAGAGTGTCTACGCCTATCGCGGAGATGAAGTCGTTGAGGTGTGGCCGCGGTGAGTCTGGTTTCGATTCAACGGACTTTTGAAGCGCTTCGGCGCGATCTCGAAGCCTCCGGCGTGGGCGAGGTACGCTTCGACGATGTTTCGCGCGCGCTGTATTCCACCGACGCGAGTGTGTATCAAATTAAGCCGGCGGGCGTTGTCGTTCCTTCGACGCGCGAAGATGTCGTCAACACATTCGCGATCGCGCGCAAACATCGCTGCCCGGTGACGATGCGCGGCGGCGGCACGTCGCAAGCGGGCCAGGCGATCGGCGAGGGCCTGCAGATCGACACGTCGAAACATTACTGCCGCATCCTTGAGGTGAACGCCGCCGAGAAGTGGTGCCGGGTCGAACCGGGCATCGTGCTTGATGAGTTGAACGCCGCTTTGAAGCAGCACAACCTTCGTTTCGCACCGGATATTTCGACGGCCAGCCGCGCGACCATCGGCGGCATGATGGCGAACAACTCGTCCGGCGCGCGATCGGTGCTTTATGGCAAGACGATCGATCATGTTCTCGAACAGACCGTTCTGTTCGCGGATGGCGAGATCCGCGCGTTGCGCCCGCTGTCTGGGGAGGACCTCGAGCGCGAGTGCGAGGGCGATTCGATTGCATCGCACGGTTACCGTTTGCTGCGCGAGATGGGTCCGGCGCTGGCGGAAGAGGTGGAGGCGCGTTTCCCCAAAGTGCTGCGCCGGGTGATGGGTTATAACCTGGACGAGTTCGCGGATCCGTCGAAGCCGTTCGATCTGACGAAGCTGTTTGTTGGGTCTGAGGGTACGCTCGGCATTGTGCTCGAAGCGAAGCTGCGGCTCGTCGAACTGCCGAAGCACAAAGCGGTGCTCGCGATTCAATTCAACCAACTGCTGGACGCGCTGCAAGCCACTCCGGTTATCCTTACGCACAAGCCTTCGGCGGTTGAGGTGATGGACTCGTTCATCCTCAATCACACGAAGCAAAATCCGGCGCTGCACAAACAGCGCGAGACGTTCATCGAAGGCGAGCCGGGCGCGCTGTTATGCGTGGAGTTTTACGACGATGCCGCCGACAAGCTTCCGCCGCGCATGCAGGCGTGTGAAAAACACTGCCGCGAGCACGGCTTGGGGGATCGCTTCGTGCACGCCGCCGATGCGCTCACGCAGTCGCGTATCTGGGGGCTGCGCGAAGCCGCGCTTGGTTTGAGCATGGCGATGAAGGACGACAACAAATCGTTGTCGTTTGTGGAGGACACGGCCGTCGCCCCCGAGAAGCTGCGCGATTACATCGCCGAGTTCCTGGCGATCATCG